>CAZTQI010000001.1:0-27388 GCA_964615805.1 uncultured Candidatus Saccharibacteria bacterium
TAAACACATCAATCCAATCAGAGTACGTTAGATCCATTAGCTCGCCTCTTTTTAATATACCAGCGTTATTTATTAACGTGTCAATTCTTCCTAAAACACTTTCAGGGATATCTGAAATCGTTTCATTTAGCATTTTTTCATTACCCACATCTGCTCGAATAAACATGTAGTTATCATTTTCATTATATCCAAAGCTTAATAACTCTTCTTTGACTAAATGCAACTTCTTCCCTCCATTATAATAATTAACAATGACAAAACAATCCTCGTTTAGGTACTTTTTTACCATAGCAAGACCAATTCCTGAAGTACCCCCTGTTATGAATATTGCTCTATTATTTTTGTCCATAAATCTTCAATGTTTTTCTTTTTATTCTCAGTAATAATAAAACCATGCTTAATTAAATCTTTTTCAATATCGATTATATCTTTATTTAATATCTGTGGGTAAATATAATTGTCTATAAGCAAAAATGCTGACAGTTTCATCATTTTGTTGTATCTTAAAAAAAATTTATTTTCAGCATTTTTGTCAAAATATGATTTTCTTAAGACATATATATATTCCCTCATTCTATCTACAATAGATGTTTTTATATTCTTAATTTTAGTTGGGGGGAATTTTGTAAAAAAGTTCTTCCCAATTAATATTTCCCCATCCCTCAATGATTCAACCAAATATTCTCCATGGCCACCAAATTTGAATTTTTTAGTATAGTCAATCTCTTCTCGCTTAATAAGAGAAACATCATAATTTTTTAGGGAATCATCCTTGCTTAGCAATTTTACAAAATCATCAAATCGTCCACGCCTTGTTATAACAGCAATATCTACATCGTTGGATGTAGAGCTATTATGCAAGGATGAACCAAAAAGAATAACACTTAGAATGATCTTTACATCATATGCCTTCGCAAGAATACGTGGTAGTTTGAAATTTATATTATTGTTCATAAATTAAAACGCAACATAATAATTATACCAACAAACCTGTATGTTGTCAAAGAATTTCAATAGCTATAATATAAGCGAATGGATAGCAAGAATTTACTTAACCATACTCTGGGTGCTTACTTCAAAACTACCTCTTGTCTCTAAACAAAGTCTTAATGTATTCAGGATAACACCACCAGTGTTTTCCATCGGCTTCATTTTGAGGTGTGAGTGGAACAATCAACGGCTTCACTCCAAATTTTTTCCAAACAAATTCAAAAGCTGGCAATAAGACTTCTTCGGTGAATTTTTTCTCTTTACTTGTGAGCAAATAATTTTCAAACAAAATTCCATTTCTAATATAAAAAGCAAAAATATACTTATAATACTCCTTTGGATTTTTACCGAGTTTATGATAATCCTCTGAGCCATCGTATATTTCAAGACCTTCATAAAAGGTTTTTAGTGCTCGATGATGAAAATCAACTAAACTTTCACCCCACAATGTTTCAACGTCTTTAATCTTCTTCTTTTCATTTTTTCCACAAAGATCAATTATGTGCTCACTACTAGTTATCATTTCATTATTGTCATTTCTGCCATGATAAAATACCATCTTAGCTAAAGATGCTTTATCAAAATTTGTCGTAACAAAAAGATCATCGGTGTATTCAAAAACTAAGGGTTTCAAGTTTATATCCTGTGAAGCTTTCCAAAAGTGAAAAAATGCCCAGTTTGATGTTGCAACATGAAAAGTACACAAGGCCCTCGGCTCATCTTTCAAGGGTATAGGCAAATTATCACCCAAATATTCCTCCACTCTCCTTCTCAACTCAGTATCATTCCACCTTCTCTCAAGCTCAGCTTTTGCTTCCTGTAGTGGTGTATAAATATCGTTTACGTTCATTGTGGTTTATATTATACAGCTTGAGGAAAATAAGTACAAAAAAATAGCAGATTAATCGAGAAAATACTGTGGAGTAACCACTTGGGCTTTTGCTGTGGGATATAATTTCAAAAACTTATTAAATACAACATTTTCTTTTGTCCACTTACACTCAAAAGCTTGAATGTCTCTATTTTTCTGAACAATAAAATCAATTTCAATTTTCTCTGTTGTCCTCCAGAAATATATGCGCGGTGGAAAGGTTTCAATCTCACCAGCTTTTAGAAGCTCCAAAAAAAACATGTTTTCAAAAACCATACCCTTATCCTCTCTTCCAGAAAGATTATCTACATTGTCAGCTATAACATTTCTTATACCGAGATCAATAAAAAAAACTTTAAATGCTTTTCTCAGCTCATTTCTATGATTATTTGAAAACGACCTTACTATTTTTATGATATATGATTGCTCCAAAAGTTTTAAATATTTTTCAACTGTTGTACGACTTGTTTTTAAACTATTAGCTAGTTCATTCACCGAAACGAGTTGCCCAATTTGAAGTGCTAACATTTTAATCATGTCCTCAAACAATTGCGGACTTCTGATTGATTCAAATATGTATATATCCTTGTATAAATAATTAGTGGTAATATTTTTCAAAAGATTCTCTCTTGTCATCCTATCTTCTTCACCTACAATAGCTGGGTACATTCCAACTCTCATATGTTCCAGAATATCTACAGTATCTATTTTTTTTGTTTTTTTAATTTCAGAAATTGAGAGAGGATAAAGTATAAACTCAAAAGACCTACCAGTGAGAGGCTCGTTTATTTTGTTAGCTAAATCAAAAGATGATGAACCGGTAGCAATAATCTGCACTTCCGGATATTTATCAATAAAAATCTTTATGATAGTCCCTATATTTTGAATTGTTTGAGCTTCATCAAAAACTACTATTTTTTTATTTAATACAAGTTCTTTCAGCTGATCTGGGTCACCTACAATAAAATGCTTTCTTACGCTAATTTCCTCGCAATTAAAGTATGCTCCGAGCTCTCCAAAATCCTTGATAATTTTTTTAGCCAAGGTAGTCTTTCCGGCTTGTCTTGGTCCAAATATTAAAATTGCCCTCTTTTTGAAAAGAAGCTCCTTGATTCTAGGCTCTATATTACGATCAAATATAATCATGTATATATTATATAATTTGCATAAAAAAATGCAAATTATTGAAAATCAAAATATATGGCTATAAATAAGGATATATTTTCTAAGCAAATGAGGGATTTTCCACCCTGAGAAGCCCTCCTTCTTTTATCTCAACCCAGGATCATTCCACCTTCTTTCAAGTTCAGCCTTTGCCTCCTGTAGTGGTGTGTAAATATCGTTTACGTTCATTTTAGTTTGTTGTTAGTTCAGGATTACTATTATCTTTCACACCTAATATTATAAACCATTTTCACATTAAAACAAAAATTAATTATAAAATATCTAAATTTTTCATTTTCTTTAATGCTCTTGCAACATTTGAATCCGTACCAGACATGACATCTTCAAAGCTAACCCACTTATAATCAGATACTTCATTCTCATCTAAAATAACATCACTTGAATCAACTTTATAAACAAACATAAAATCGTGATGACTATGTTCCGATTCGTTTTTTTTGATATTTTCAGGAATTATATGTGTATCAACCAATATTGGACACTTATTATCCAAGCACCACTTATGCAATTCAATATTGGATATTCCTGTTTCCTCCAAAACTTCTCTACGGGCAGAATCCTCTAGATATATATCACCCACCTCAACGTGTCCACCAGGCTGTAAATACTTTTGTAATTTATTATGAAAAATAACCAGTATTTCATTGTTAGAGTTAATTATTAAAGCACTCGCTGTAACGTGACCATTGAAATTCGATCTAGATAAAAGATCTTGTTCTTCAGAAATCTGATTTTTTAACTTTTCAAACAAATGATTCTCTTCATTAAAAATTTCAAGATAACTATTTAAATTTTTTATTATATCGTTCAGCATATTTATATATTTATTAATAAAAAGTACTTCAACCAAAGATCTGCTATTCTAATCCTATCTAATTCGGAAGTTTTCTGTACACTACTGTCGAGCGTATTTTCATTCATGTACACAATCGAATCTATTATCTCCTTCTGCACCAACAAGATAAAATCATCTACCACTGCACCATGCAAAAAATTGACCGCATTTCCATCATTAATAACATAAACACTATGAGTATTTTTCTCATACCTAGTAATATAATCATTTATAATAAGCTTGGAATAATTATCTTTTAGATATTTAAGGTCTAATTCATCGTCTGAGGATGTTACCGAAGCAATAAATACATTATTTTTTAACAGTTTGTATTCATCATCCTTGAGTGATAAATTTCCACTTGAACAGAAAATAACATCTGAAATTTCTAACAGTATATTTTTAGTTACAATTTTATTTCCTCTTGAATATGCATGAATCAGGGTTATTGGATTAATATCATAAACTGAAACATCACAGCCTTTATCTCTAAGTGATGAAAGTATACCATTACCAATTTTACCAAAACCAATTATTCCAACCTTTTTATTGTTTAATAGAATACCTAACTCTCTAAATAAAGCATCAACAGAGAAAACTACAGCTTGACCAACAAGGTGATCTTCGTTTTCTTTTAGAGGACTCCTGGCTACAGAAAGCACTGGATGATTTAATCCTTTATTTAGGTATTTTTGATGTCCGTTTTCAGTATCCTCAATCACCCCTAAAAACCTTTCACCGAGAACTTCTTTTATTTTGCTAGAGATATTTGAAAAATATCCTCCTATATCAACAATAACTAAATTATTATCTTTCGGAATGTTATTAATTATTGGTAAAATAACACTGATATCTTTTAGCTCTTCACGAGTAATATTTAATATTTTATTTTTTGGATATAATTCTAAAAAAATTTTATTTATTGATTTTTTCTTTGGTATGATACATTCTATTGAAAAATATTTGTTGAGAATGTTTATATACGGAACTCCAGTATCTATAACATGACTGACTACAATCAAACTAATTTTTTTAGTGTTTTTAGCTTCAGAAATAAAATTATCATCAAAAAACTTTTCCCTTGTTTTTATTTTTTCTTTAGTAAGATAATTTATCATTTTATTTTGAGGAATAAAAATTTGATCAGCACCTTTTTCTAATTAAAATACTCCTCCACCCCCCTCTTCAATTCCTTATCCTCCCACCTCCTCTCAAGCTCAGCCTTTGCCTCCTGTAATGGTGTATAAATGTCATTTACGTTCATTGTTTGTGGTATTACTTAGATTAGTGATTATATTATACCGCCTACAGAAAATAAACACAAAAAAAATATAACTAACATCTTAACAATATGGTAAAATATAGTAAATGAAGACAAATGAGAATAAAATCACAAAAAAGCAAAGAGAAAAGGATGTACTCGTAAAAACATCAGAATTGGCCAGTCGAGGGCAATTTAAAGAGGGCTTATTTTCATTAAATAAATACGTGAAAAAAAATCCAAATTATTCAGAAGATATTTTGCTCTATAAAGCATTTCTTCTGTATCATCATGCGGCGAACGTTTTGTACTCAACCTCTAAACTATCGAACAGACTAAAAAATGATGCTCAGCCATACTTCGATGAAGCGATTGTAATTTGCAAAAATATAATTAATAAGGAAAAAACAAATACTGTAAATTATTTAAATGCCAGACTATATCTAGCTCAAATATATGTAATGAATGGTAAATACAAACAAGCTCTTAATTTTGCAAAAAACACTTTTAAATTAAAGCCCTCATCATTGACTGCTGAACGTATAGCCGACATTTACCTGCGCTCAAATGATTTTCTTAAAGCGATTACTTGGTATAGAAAGTCAATAAAAGAATCGAACAATCTAGCCCAAAAACTATTGGCACAAATTGCGATTGCTATTTGTTATAGAAAAATAAAAAGAGAGAAGCAGGCAAAAAAAGAAGCATTGTTTGCTCTAAATTTTTTAAAACGATCAAAATCAAAAAATAATTTGGATAACATCCAAATCCTAGGTAAATCTCTCACGGATAATTTTCCTGAGATTATTAAGTCAGTCAAATTACTTTAATTTAATCGGCTTCCTGAAAATTTCTAGCAAATCTGGATCATTCATGATTTTCATACCATGTTCATTATCAAAATTTCTTTTTTCTATTATTTCATCTTCAATTATCCTACAAATAGAAACCATATCATTTAAAAATAAATTAAAATGTTTTTTCTCAGATCTGTATTTTGTAAACATATTGCAAAAATAGTCGAATGCTTTAATCTCTTTTCCATCTTCCTCAAAATATATTTCTAATACATTATAATTCCCTACTATCATTTTTTCAAAACAATCTTTAAAATCATCTTGATAAACTAGTACAGGAGCAATCAATTCCTTAATAAAATAATTCAACTTTTGACTTAATTCAATATTTTCCTTTTTCAAAATATCAAAAAAAATCATATGTGATATTTCATGTGCTGAAACTGCTAATACTTTTGGGTATTCAACGACACCCTTTAATGAACCATATATTGAAAAGAAAAAGGTGTTTCCGTTAAATGGACACATTGGAAAAATTGTAGGTACTAAAATATAATCTTCAGCTTCTTTATTCCACTTATAATCCATTAAATTGGTCAGAATTTCTAAAGTTTTTTCACTTTTATTTATTACTTCACTTTCAATATATACGATTGATTTTTCAATATTTATCTTATTTTCTTCTCTAGTCTTATTTATAAATTCTACCAATACAGATTTTTCATCAACCCCTTCAAGCTCAAGTTTTTCTTTTAATCCTGGGTAGCTGGAAAAAATTATATTTCTATGTTGTGGATATTCCTTATTATTCAAAAAATTTTGAAAAATTTGCACTTCTGCATCAAGATCATTTTTTACTATTATTTTCATATTTATACTATATCACATATTATGGTCCTATAAAAAACCGGCTAGTATTTCTACTAGCCGGTAAATTTTGAATCAATTGGGATTTATCAGCCCCAATCACACCAGCAGTCACAATTGCAACCTACACATTCACAGCCTGAACTGTATTCAGCCTGAAAACCTGAGGTCGTCATTGAGACAAAACCAAGAACAAGTTTCTTTTTCATATACACTCCTTTCTATGTTTATTGTTTATGAGACAGATATTATGTAGCCAAACATATGACGTTTTGACTATATAAACCAGTAAAGAAGTTCCGTACAAGACCTAACTCAATATTATACTCTTTTGAAACATAATCAAGAGTAAATGTCTTTCCACGTAACTCCTTTAACAATTCAATAGAATCGGCATTGACGATGGATTTGAATGTACCATCGACTATTAAGGCAGTACCAAACTCCTCCGACCTTAGGTGGAGTCCTGAATTAACGATCAAGTCTTTGTTTGGATCCAGAAGTACAACATCATTTGGTTTTCTTGGCACATACGCAAAGTCTTTTGAAGTTGCATATGGATCCATTGAACATATATTTCCGTAGTACTTGCAGTCCATTCGACAACCACCGCTACATTCAATGACGTATTTGCACTCTTTACATTCCTGAGGTAGCAGAGAGCCATCTCTCCAACTTTTTAGCCTTGGCCAGATTTGAAGTAAAGACTCCTCAATTGCATTACCGTAAACATCATCAGAGTGACCACAGGGACGAACTTGTCCGTCGGAACCAATCGTACATCCTGTTTTCCCAGCGCTACAACTTCTTTTCGAAAGAAATTGGCCATAGCGACTCATGTCTTTGAGCAGACAGACTGGGTACGTAGTTAGTGAATCAACTTTGAGTCCGAATTCGTCACGCAATTCAATGAGATTATCAAATATTCCAGCAATCTTCTCAGCTGGAAGCCTGATCTGTTCAAAGTTGGTAGACCCTTGAGCCGGGTGGACTTTTGTCGCACGAAAACCAGTAACACCCAAACTGTGAACAAACTTACCCGTCTCATGTATTTGATCAAAATTTGGTTGCATTACAACCATATTTGCACTGACTGGAACCTCAAACTCACGCAGTATTTCAATTCCTTCAATCAATCTACCAAAGGAACCGCGCACAGTAGTGATGTTATCATGTGTATTTTTGTCATATGATAATATCGATGTTAACACACCGATATCAAGCCTTTTCAGCTCTCTTGCAACTTCTGGAGTCATTAGGGTCAGGTTTGAGTTCAACGAACACTTCAAACCAAGACTTTTTGCGAATTCAAATGTAGACATCATCAAATCGGTATGCATCATCGGTTCTCCTCCGGTAATCAAAAAATTAGGAACCTCGCTGTCTGCGAGATTTTTGACAATTTTTCTTGCATCTTCCTCACTTAGAGTGACATCCTTTTCGGATGCTTTTCTCCAATGATTATAACAATGAATACATTTATGATTGCAAGCGGTAGTGAGTTCAAGTTGAACGGCTATGGGCGATTTCAGTTGTTTATACATAAAACTATCCTTTCATTTGTTGGATTTTTTCAAATAACAAACATTTTAGAACACCTAAAATATCTAATGTAAATAGTAGCAAGTTACACACCGAAAGTCAAACTAGTCAAATTATGAACTTTTTCCAAACAAAGTCTTAATGTATTCAGGATAACACCACCAGTGTTTTCCATCGGCTTCATTTTGAGGTGTGAGTGGAACAATCAACGGCTTCACTCCAAATTTTTTCCAAACAAATTCAAAAGCTGGCAATAAGACTTCTTCGGTGAATTTTTTCTCTTTACTTGTGAGCAAATAATTTTCAAACAAAATTCCATTTCTAATATAAAAAGCAAAAATATACTTATAATACTCCTTTGGATTTTTACCGAGTTTATGATAATCCTCTGATCCATCATATATTTCAAGACCCTCATAAAAAGTATTTAGCGCTCGATGGTGGAAGTCTACAAGACTTTCCCCCCACAATGTTTCAACGTCCTTAATCTTCTTCTTTTCGTTTTTTCCACAAAGATCAATAATGTGTTCACTACTAGTTATCATTTCATTATTATCATTTCTACCATGATAAAAAACCATCTTTCCTAATGAAACTTTGTCAAAATTTGTTGTAACAAACAAATCATCGGTATATTCAAAAACCAATGGCCTTAAATCTATTTCTTGTGAGGCTTTCCAAAAATGAAAAAACGCCCAGTTTGATGTAGCAACATGAAAAGTACACAAAGCTCGAGGCTCTGATCGTAAAGGTAAAGGCAAATTATCACCCAAATAGTCCTCCACCCTCTTTCTCAACTCCGGATCATTCCACCTCCTCTCAAGCTCAGCTTTAGCTTCCTGTAGTGGTGTATAAATATCGTTTACGTTCATTGTGGTTTATATTATACAACCTAAGGAAAATTAATACAAAAAATACTCTAGTGTGCACAAAGTGTCACCAGAGTATTTAACAGTTTCAGGAATTCTGTTGTAATCGAGTTATGGGTAAACCGTGTTTTCGTAGGGGTTTATCCAATTGATACTCAGTATCATTTATTCGCGTGATAATCCTGTATTCACAGTTATTGAGATTTCCAAATGATTCGAAAAGTTCTTCATTCCAACCCATAATAATCATTAGCATGACTCGAAATTCAAAGCCGTGAGAAAAAACAACTATATCATTTCCTGTATTTTTTTGAAGCTCAAAAACTTTGCTGATAAAGGTTTTAAGTCTGCAGAGCATACTTTCAGAACTCTCGCCTGTTGGAAATGAATATCTTAAGACACCAATTTTGTAGCGATCAGCTTCAATTTGCGACCTGTTTTCTGAATTTATTTTGCCCCAATCCTGTTTTACAATTAACGGTTCAACCTCAACCTGAATATTTATATTATCCGACAATTTTTGTAAAACAAGTTTAAGTGTTTGCACATTTCTAACCCCTGGAGAGGTATAAAACTGTACGCATTTACTTCCTTTTAGTAGCTGAGCTAGCATTGACGCAAAATCCTTAGCTTGTTGAACACCCTTTTGTGTAAGTGGAATATCGAGGTCGTTCAAAATGTCATAAATACTGTTATCGACATCTTCTAATGATTCAGCGTGCCTACAGATGATAATTTTTGGTCTTTTCATTTTCTACCTTTCTACTTTGTTTTTGTTGAAATTTACTGTAAAATTAAGTGAATGAATAATTTAAATAATGAAGCAAAAATTTTAATGACACTTCAAGATAAGGATATTTTCTCTATACCCCTAAATACTAATAATATAATCTGGAAGGATCGCCCAACTTGTAAAATAGTTTTGTTCAACAATGAAGGCAACATTGCTTTAATTGGTAATAAGGTGAATGATTATTATCTTTTACCTGGAGGCGGTATTGATGATTCAGAATCATTACACGACGCAGTTAAGCGTGAATGCAGAGAAGAAACTGGATGTGAGATAATAATCGAAGATGGTTTAGGTATAACGGAAGATTACCGTGCTCGTGATAGTAAACACTCTGTTACTTATGGATTTATCGCAAAAGTAACAACACAGCACGAACCAACACTGACTGAAAGTGAAATTGATATTGGAGCTTATGTTAGGTGGATTTCACTACAAGAAGCAATTAACATATTCTTAATTCAAGAAAAAAATGTTAAGGCAGGTGAAGTAAAATTTTACAATACCTGCTTTAACATTGTTCGTGACCTATTCTTTTTGCAACAAGCCAAGAAAATAAGAACTAGATCTTAGTCCTTATCCTATCAATAATAAGACTTGTTGATATTTTTTCATTCTCATATCGAGGCAGATAGTTAACTTTAGTACCAGGTGAGACTAATGCAATATTATCCAATCTCGTCTTCAACTTAGCTGAATCTGCAGTCTCCTCACCAAACACAACAGTATTTGGCTTTAAAATACTTAGCACATCAATACTGCTCGGACTAAGATCAGATATAAAAGCAAAATCAACAAATCTAATACTTGCAATCATTTTTAATCGTTGCTCTTGATTAATTATTGGGTGTAAAGAATTTTTATATTTTTTTATATAAGAATCTGAAAGCACAGCAACAACTAATAAATCACCGATTAAGGATGCCTGCTCGAGTAGGTGTAAGTGGCCAACGTGAATGAGATCAAAACAACCCCCTACCAGTGTAAAAGTCTTACTCGAAGGTATGGAATTCTTAATTAAAATCAAATCATTATTTAACGTATTCATAATTTTTAAGGTACATTTTACTATCCTTACTATACAAAAATACTTTAAAATTGTCAATAAAAGTGTCTATGTAGTTAAAATATTTATACCATTAACTAGAATAAATAAAAAACACGCTCTGAATACTGAGGAAAAATTGGGTCAGCGCCATTTTTAAATCAAAAACCCATCCACTTTTTTCTCAATTCAGGATCATTCCACCTTCTCTCAAGCTCAGCTTTGGCTTCCTGTAATGGTGTATAAATATCGTTTACGTTCATTGTTCTTGTCCCGTTAGAGTTTTATTTAATAATCTTATTATCTTGCAATACTTAAATTTTTCCAAACCACCCCGAAGCTCAATAGTGTACCTGTGCTAAAACTTTAACGGGATGAATATAAAATTATCTTTAGAAATCGTGTTTACATTATACAGCTTCAGCGAACTTAACACAAAATAATTATATAAGCTTGTTTATCAACTCCCAAATTCCAAAAAGAACAGCGAGTATAAATCCATTTCTAAGACTCCAGTAGAAACAGCTCAAAATTGTGCTTGCAATAAAGGTAAGATAATCTCTCCCTCTCAATTTACCTTTTGTATCGCCTCTTAGAAAAGCGGTAGCGATAAATGAATCTGTTTCGATAGAGAGGGCGATAAATGCCAAGATGTCATTTTTGCGAATAACTCTTACTAGCCACTTAAATAAGTGTGCGGGTATCCAGAAAAATATACGTATAAAAAAGTTTTTATGCTGATGAAGTCTGTCTGCCCACTCATGCCCCTCTTCCTTTAAAATTGAAAGTCCATTCACGCCCAGCCACTTAGCTTGATCTTTTTGATGTAGAATTAAAAAGACAAAATTATTAGCTACTGCGGCAATTATCATTATAATGGTCCCAGACACAAACCCATACCAACCTATAATAAAAATCCAGAGTGGATTATCAAAAAACCAACTCCATGTCGTATATAGACCCCATCCAGTTGCCACATGAGCAATTTTTTTTATATCAGCAGTCATATTGTTTAAATATTATATCATTAAAATTGTCTGAGGGTAGATAAAAATAAACCGCGCTCTAGAATACTAGAATAGCGCGGTTGCAATTGCTCAGCGAGTACTGGTGAATTTATCGTATAACAAATCGATTTTAGTTGTCTCTTCTCTAAATAAGGCAAGCCTTATTATGTTCCAATATTTACCGAACCAAAATCGTTGCCGGACAAACTCGCCTTCCTTAGAGAAGCCTAGGTTTACTGAGCCAGAAAGTGATGGAGTGTTGTATGAAAATACATCAAGACAGATTTTTTGAATTGGATAGACGCTAAACAGATGTTTAATGAATAAAACTGAAGCTATCGCTCCATATCCCCTTCTTTGAAATTTATCATCAATATATGTTCCCATAAACACATACCCATCAATCATGTTTGCATTATATGAATAAATCAAACCAAGAGGCTCGTCTGTCTTATTGGATACAATCAAAAATTGAACATGACGCTGTTTCTCAAGGTCTTTCTTATATTCCACCTTGAACTCATCGAACGAAAGAATGTTCCTTCTGTTTACAAACAATGACATATAGGAGTCTGTATTCCTCCATTTATACATTATTTGCAAATCTGATTCTGAAATTGGCCTCAATGATATATTTTTATTTGAAAGTTTCATTTTTCCTCCCTATTTTGTTGTTTTTGAACTCAATTAACTTTTCCTATTATAGCACGAGTTGTGTATATTTGTCAAAAAAATTGATGTTGTACGTTTTAGTTAACAAGAAACTCAAAATCTCCAATACCTGCAAATAATAGTTCCTTGCCTTCGAAATATTTTTTAATAAACATATTTACATCTTCCACAGAAAGAGACTTTAGTATTTCTAAATATTCATCGGGTAAAATAAAATCCTGCTGATCCGTTAGTTCCTTCATCATTTGTGGACTTACCCAAAAACTAGAAATTTCAGATTCAAATTTAATATTTCTAATAATATTCTTCTTTGAGATTTCCATCTCCTCCTTATTGATACCATTATCTATGAGATTCCTTAATTCATCATTAATTACCTTAATTACATCAATTGAATCCCTGACCTTACAACTCGTGCTTATAATAAGAGAAGAAAATTCTGAATAATCAAATATATTTGCTTGTACACCATATACTAAACCCTTATCATACCTTAGGCTTTTATTTAATCTAGATGTGTTTCCTTGTCCCAAAATTGCAGACACCAAACTTCCTACCACTCTGTCTAATTTATCAACACTTGATTTAAGTCTAGTAGATAAACTTAGGTAGTTTTGCTCTGGATTTATAATATTTTTAATCACTTGTTTCTTTGTATTAATGATTGGAAGCTCCACTCCATCCAATTTGATTGGTTTACGCAAACCATTAATTTTATTAAGAGAATCAACCACCAAATTAATATCAAAGTCTCCCGCTATAAAGTATGCCACATAACCGTTTGTTATATACTTTTCTCTATATTCAACAAGATCTTCTCTATTTATTTTTTTAACACTTTCATCAAATCCTAGTACCGGATTTTCTATTTTAGTACCCTGGAAAAGCACTGAGCCTTGTAATACATTAATGTATTGTGCTGGGTTGGATGTATTTCTTGTTTGTTCAGCTAGTATAGCACCTCTTTCCTTTTCAATTATATCCTGAGAAAAAATGGAATGATTTAATATCTGATCTACCTTTTCAAACATATCAAGCATATCAGATTTGTCTGCTAAATCTATACTGATCCAAAGATTCTGTTTATTTGTAAAAGCATTACTCCTTGCACCTATTTCTTGTATTTTTTCATTTAAAATAGTTTTTGTGGGATATTTTTCAGTTCCACCAACTATCATGTGCTCGCAAAAATGGGCTAACCCTGATTTGTCGTCATCAAACTGAGACCCTGCATAAAAATAAGCCCTAAAATATATTGGTGAATTTTGTTTATAGAACGAGTGAAGCTTTACACCATCGACTAATGTAACTTCTTCATACCCTACCCCGAAGTCTTGTATAGATTTTTTCATATGGTACACATATTAGCACTTAGTACACAAAATAAAAAGAGCTCAGATTATTAATCTAAGCTCAGATGTTGTTTGATGCCTCTTTCTTCTGACATCACAGGGTTATGGGGAAGATTCACTTCCATAGTCGTCTGACGTCGGTATATCACCTTCGGCTCCGTCGTCACCATCACCTCCGCCACCACCATCATTTTTGTAACAATACGATGTTTTCATTTGTTTAGTATTTACAGAATGAGACAACCTCATTCATCTAAATCAATAGTAGCACTTTAAATACTAATGTCAAACAAATACTTGACAAAAAATTGCGTCGCTGTATTATGAATTTAGATTAGTACTGTAATCTACATATAACACTGTGTACAGGCTATTCGAGCACAAAAACAAACAACAAAACTAAACATATGTTAAATTTACTGTTCAACATTCAATATGGTGGTGGCGGTGACAGCGAAGACGAAGGAGGTCACCCAGAAAGTGAAATCGAAGCTGAGGATGATGCTACCGGATCACGTTAGAACAACTACACCCTAATTCTTATATGGATTAGGGTGATTTTTTATAATATATTCTCAAATAATGTAATCCCAATACAAAAAACCGCGCTCTAGAATACTAGAATAGCGCGGTCTGGTTAAATTCAAATGAACTGTTTTGTCACTTCACAACCACCTTTGAGGATGGCGAGAATGACACCGTTACGAAGGCTCCAATAGAGACAGCCGAGCGCTGAACTCCCAATGAAAACCTTGTAGTCTTTCCGAGCGAGCTTTCCCCCAACCTTTCCTCGCAGAAACGCTGTCGTGATGAACGAATCCGTTTGGATTGAGAGGGTGATGAAAGCTAAGGCATTGTTTTTCCGCACTGCCCAAACGAGCAAACGGAAGAATAATGCCGGAACCCAGAAAATTGTGCGTATGAAGAAATTTCGATGTTCATGAACCTTACGGGCCCACTTATCACCATGTTCCTTCATCAGCTCAAGACCGTTTGTGCCAAGCCAATCATTTTCCTTCTTTTGATATATCACCAGAAAGATAAAATTGTTGACGATAGCAACAAAGGTCATCAGGATCGAGCCGTTAATGAGTCCGAGCCAGCCAATGACAGCGATCCACAATGGATTGTCAAGAATCCAGCTCCAAACCCCGTACAAACTTAACCCTGTTGCAAGCTTTGCAAAATATTTTAATTTAATGATCTTCGTGGCCACAATGGCCTCCTTTCTATTTAAAGTTTTTCGTAAAACAGTGCTGAATTGCCCTGTTTTAATCCTTGTATATTATAGCACAAGTTTAAAGAGATTGCAAGTCTCTAAAAAATGAACAAGAAAAGTCTTGTCTTATCCACGCTTCTCAATAATTGATTGGCTATATAGCAAATATTAATATGTTGCATAAATATTCGTATGGGATTAGAATTCCGTATATTAAATTGAAACATTAAAAAAATGAATAGATCAACAACCAATAAAAATATAAACCTTATAATTTATTCTAAAGGTGAGGAATTTCTGAGTGGGGCTGAAAAAATTCAACAAGATACAATCAAATTTGGCAAACAATGTGAAATATATGAGATTGATGATTTTATTGAAAATATTAATGAAATAATTAATAAAAATATAATACGTGTATATTTTCTTACCGGTGACTGCAGAATACAACAACTCGTTAATATTATCACAAAACAAAATCAATTAGTCATAAATAGTACTTTTTTATCTTGTGAAATATTATCTTCAAAATATGATTCACTTATGAAGGTAAGTTTGTGTGGCGTACATATACCTGACAATTTACTTATTAATGACAATAGTTTAAGTGAATTAAATAGATTTCCAATACCTTTATTTATTAAATCTAAAAGTCCAAGAGGAATAGTAACTAGAATTGAAAGTATTGATGAACTGATAAGCAAATTAGAGATAGTAACAAAAAATGAAAGAAGCGAGATTTACCTCGAAAGAGATATCCTTACCGATGGATTTACTGAAATTAAACTTTATTATGTTAATGATATGGTTTATGTGTCCGATAGCGAAAATCTCATAATTATTCCCGAATGGTTAAAAGATATCTTACACAGAATATCAAGGACTCTAGAAATTGAAGTTTTTTCGACTGATTTAACTGTTAATTGGTCAAGCAGACAATATTATTGCTTTGATATAAATTATGCATCTTCATTTTTTATGTGTGCACCAGCAAGAATTGAGTTTATAAATAAAATACTCATATAATATGAATTGGGCCGAAATGTATTTAAAAAAAATTAATAGGGCTGGTGGATTTGACGAATATCTAAGAAAAAAAGACAAGAGAGCAGCTGGCGCCCTTATTAAACGAATGTCTGTCAAGCTTCAAAAAGGTTCAAAAATTTTGGAAATAGGAACTGGAACAGGAGCAATTGGTATATTGCTTTCAAAAAATGACTTCAATGTCGTTGCCATCGATAACAATGTTGAAATGTTTAATATTGCAAGTAAGTTCATAAACACACACAGTAAGAACTGTAGAGTTCTCCTGATGGATGCAAAAGACACACTAAGGGAATTTGGTAAGGATTCATTTGATTGCGTAATTTTACATGGAATATTACAACACTACTCAAATTTAGAAATTATTAGACTTATCGATACCCAGCTTTCAGTAGCACCAATTGTGATCTTCACTGTACCAACAAAACATATGTCTAAAAAATATCGGTCTGAGGGATTTGGAGGAGAGAGATATATCTCCACAAGAGAACGGAAAGATATTATAAAAAGAAAATATGTAATTAGTGATGTCTATGGATTTGGTTTTAAAGAAACAAATTTTATTCCAAACTTCCTAGAAAAATTTTTGAATAATAATGTTATATCAAAATTTTTTGCACCATTTTGTGCAGTTAATGAGTTCTGGATTAAAAGGTTAAAATAGCTTCTTTTATGATAGTTTTAATTTTTTTAAAATAATCCTTTAAATTTTTATAACTTAAAAGATCGATAACATCATCAATTGGTGTCCAATTAATACCATCAGCAGGATGCTCTAATTTCAATAATGAGTCATCATTAGACTGTACAAGAAATATTTTTGTAGCTACAATATCCCCACCACTATTAACATAATCTAAGTCAGGTAATTCCTTTAAAACACGAACATCTAGCCCAGTTTCTTCTTTAACCTCTCGTACCATTGCCTGAATTTGGTTTTCTCCTATTTCAACATGTCCTTTCGGAAAAGACCAGTCTTTTTGTTTTCCACGATAAAGTAACGCTATCCTATTTTTATCTAAAGCACTCAAAATAATCGCGCCAGATTTTTGTATTGTTTTACAGTTCATAATAATAAAAAAGCCTCTCTATAATAACAGAGAGACTGTGAAGAAGTCAAAGCAGTGAAGGGTCTAGCTTACCTACTCGTACTAGGTGCCCAAACAATGCTTCGGCTTCCAAAGATCGCAATTCATGTGATGCAATTCCGCAAAAGGCCCATTCAACGTGAGAAAGGAGACATTCATCCCCTGCCTCACTGTGCCAATGGCGCTCCCTTCTTATATCAAGACTCAGATCCTCTGGAGTACTTCGTTCAAGTCTTAATTCTTTTGGAATATAGACACAAACCAGTAAACTGTTTGGATCAACCTCGGTAATCGCACGCCACTCGTCTGGAGTATGAACTGAATCCATAAGGATTACTGCATTTGAGCCACGACTATATCCCATTCGTTTTATCAGATGGTGCATTACCTTGTAACCCCCACTTGTACGATAAAGGTTTCGATACCATCTAATCCACGCGGATTCATCATCGCCCATTCCAGACCAATCTTTCAACAAATCTCTCTTTATGACCCATCTCCATCCATACTTTAGTTCCAAATATTTACAGAGATCAGACTTTCCAGAGCTGTGAAAACCAGTAAACCCAATGATCATATTTTTTCCTCCAAGTTTAGGCAGGATCTCCACATCCCGACATGATGTTAGCAATACAATTTGTTAAGGGAATTTGGAGCCCTTTCCAAATTGATGACAGTGTCTCAGCGCCCAAATTACCAACGCAAGGAACATTTAACGGCTCAAGAAAACCACACGTTGAAACACGACCGTCTGGATGAATTGCAAGGCCTCTTCGCCCAGCCTTGCATTTACACCAAGCAAAAGGAAGCCTAACTCTGGGAGTAATAACATCCTCTTTTAGGTAGTGACCACTCACTCCACTATTAGAGACAGAAAGAAATGTGTCGAGTTCCTTCCTCAAAAATACATAATCTTGTGCAGATAACATTTCCTTAACACTAGCTCTGCCAGATGGAATGAGACGTCTGATCATTATTTTTATTCCTCTGTCATGAAAATACTGAACAGTAGATGGAATATCTAATAAGTTACTTTTCATAGCAACAATATTCACCCTGACCGGAATATCAAAACAATTCAACGACTCAATTCCACGAAGAACTCTGTTGAATGACCCTTTACCACGAATATCATCATGTTGATTTTCAAGACCGTCAACACTAACAATGGCAACATTAAGGTCAGCTTCAGAGAGTTTTCTTGCAACAGTATCATCAACCAATACTCCATTAGTACCAATAGAGGCCCGTAATCCACACTTCCGAATTTTAGAAATGTAACCAAAAATATCTTTGTTGAGCAATGGCTCACCACCAGTAAATCTAACTTCTTGAACCCCTACAGTACATAAATCATCAAGTAAACCATCTATTTGCTCGTGAGTGAGTTCCAATAATAGCGATTTACCTGAATTATTCAAACAGTGAGTGCAGCGTAGATTACAAGCGCGCGTGAGTTCGAAAAAAATGATATCTGGCGCACTAAAATTATGCGACAACAACTCCGGTTCACGAATAATTACATCTGTGCAATTTGTGCGTAGCTCGATACAGAGTTCTTGTGTAACTCTACCGCTACTCTTGATAGATTGAAATTCATCGTTGTTGATATAAATTCTCCTTCCAGAGACGGCATTTCCCAGCGTTCCGCCAAATGATTCTTTTCTCAAAAGTGATGATTTTTTATTAGTATTCATTTTTACCCTTTCTTTTATTGAGTTCCTTTCAAATAACACATGCTTTAGAATTCCTAAAGCATCCTGGGTAAATCTAACAAACCACACAGTAAAAGTCAAATATAGTCAAATTATCCCCTCTTTACAACCGGGCTAAACCACTGTTCTTGAAAATTCACAACCTTCAAAATATCCTCATCCGATATATTTTCAAAATCTTTCGAAACAACAATAAGTTTGTGGTCTCCCGTATCATCTGAGCGTTCTATGTATGCAACACATTTACCTGTAAAAGTTTCAAGTGGTTCATTAGGGCCAATCACATAAGCATCCAACTCCTCCCCATCACCCTGTATTGTATTTTCAATAAAACCGTAGTTTATTGGATACGTCCAATCATACTTGTCATGTTTTGTTCCCAAAGGTCGATCCATTTTTACCTCCACTTCTTTTCCTATGTATTCGTTCGTTTTCATTTAAATTATTTATTTAAAAATTAATTCAATTACAACCTTATAATACCTAATGATATCTACATAATTATTCTACAAATAATTAACAGTTTCAAGTGGATAAAGAATTACTTCAGAATTTTTTACTTTTTCAATGTCTACCCACTCTGCAAACGAATCGTCTTTATCTAGTATTTTAACAACTTCTTGATTATAAATCGTTTCTTCTAGTAAATCACATTCATATAGAAATGTTATTTCGTGATATTTCTCTCCGTTGTATTCAAAGACATTTTCTATTGGACAAATAAATTTTTCATTAACTGTTGTTGAATCCAATTCTTCCCTGATTTCTCTTTTTAGAGTGCCTAAGGATAGCTCACCAAATTCAACCCCGCCTCCAATTAATCTATAAAATTTGTCACCTTTTACTTTGTCCTCTGCCTTTATAGCAAGCACCTTTCCATTCTTTTTAATAATAGCTAGTGAATTTGGTCTTATTTTATCCATATATTTTATTGGTTTTTATATTTTTGATAATCTCAATCCTAAATTAACTTAACATAATTTAATTATTTAACACTTATTGTCCAAATGTCATAAAATTTGAACTTTCATAATTCTTAACAGCCCTCTTAAACAAAAACAAGGAAATCACAAACCAGAAAACAGACAACGCACCAACCAGCAATAATTTCTGGTATGACATATTTGTAATGGCCTCTACTGGCAAGGTACCTATTACAAGCGATGGAAGTATAAAGGTGAAGATAAATCTTGTCATACCCTGAAAAGCCCCGCCGTGAAATAATGAAGGCGTAAAAAATAGTTCAAAAATACTTCTAGTCACAGAATCCGGATCCTGAAAATAAAAACTTATAGACTGCACCGAAACAACAACACCAGCAAATGCAATCGAAGAGAAAAATATTAATAACAGTGTCATACAAACCTGCTGTATATTTGCACTGATAGTTATTAAATAAATAATTACACAAACAATACCATAGAACAAATCCCCAATTGCAGCAGAACTGAATGATGATGTTGCTACACGCCCAAGTAAATTCTTTGGAGAAACTAAGAATTGATCGAAAATTCCTGAACTAACCAGCCTTGGCATTTCTCTTAATCCAGCACCGAATGAAAAGACAAAACCATAAACAAGCGCAACAAAACCTTGCAACCCAACTACATCAGCCGATGTCCAACCCCCAATACTTCCAACTGTCTGAACTAGGGATACCCAAATAATTATAAAGACTATATTATTCAGCATCATTCCAAGTATATTAATTAAAAAACTCGCCCTCAGCTCCGCACTGCTTGAGAGATTTTTTCTAATTGAATATATAATAAAATTTACTTCGTTTTTCATAAATTAGCCACCATTTACAGAAACCTTCTTATGTGCCCTATTAAACATAATATACACAAATGTCCCCAAAATAATAACCCAAAGAACTTGAATACTGAACATCTTAACATAATTTATTGTCCATGATTCATATACAGTATGAGTAATAAATTGTGAGGCTCCAAAAGGACTCCATACCGCTATTTGATACATAGCCTTAGGAAATAATGCCACTGGCAAATATGACCCACCTAGTATCATCACCGCCTTATCAACAATCCAATATACGGGTTTTATATCCTCAATCCAAAATGATAACAATCCAACAATAGAATATATCAATAAGGACAAGACTACAGACAATATGAACACACAGGTAAGTGAAATTAAGAAAAAGGATGTAGTCATTGCTATTGGTACACCAACAAAAAACCACATTGCAATCGTTCCTAATAAAGTTATTACAAAAAATGGATAGATGCCTGCTCCAAATTGCCACCAAATGCGATACACTAAATAATTCATCGGCTTTGATAACAAAATTTCTACTGTACCTGATTTAATATCCTGCATAATTAGTGGGGCCAGATCTCTCAATCTTAAGGTAAGAAATGAGAAATATAAAAACATACTCCAGGCTGCAGCCTGAAAATCTACTCCACTTATTGAACCACCTTTGAGTCTAAAGATATATGAATAAAGAACAAGCAGTACGCCACATCTCGCAACTATGCCAAAAGTATCCAAAATTAATCTCCCAGGATATTGGATACGATCCCTAATCATCATTTTTATTAGGCTTTTAGCTAGTCTTAGTTGTTTCATACATTTCTCTTATTACGGCTTCAAGCTCCATGTTATACACATCAATATCCGAAACAGCAAAGTGTGGTAGGACTTTTTGTAAGGCATCTGAAACGGTATGCATTCTTAAATCGACAGTTAAAACAACCTTATCTTCAGTTTTTTCTTTATAAGAAATGCCTTCGGGTAAAATTGGGTAATCAGCTATTGATTTTTCTAAGTATAAATCTATGTATTTTTCGTATACAAAAGATTTACCTAGTTCACTTGTAGGCATATCTGCAACAATTTGACCATTATTAATTATTACAGTTCTATCACAAAGAGACTCAATATCACCAACATCATGAGAAGTTAAAAAAATTGTTGTTTTTTCTGTCTCGTTTATTTTAATGAGCAACTCGCGTAAAGTTTTTTTTGCTACAACATCAAGCCCAATGGTAGGTTCATCAAGAAAAATAATTTTTGGTCTATGTATTAATGATGTGGCTATTTCAGCTCGCATTCTTTGTCCGAGTGATAATTTTCGAACAGGCTGATCTATGAAACTTCCTAGGTCAAATTGCTTAATCAGTTCGGCTGATCGATTTTTAATCTCCTTTTTTGTTAAATCATACATAACACCAAAAAACTCAAAAGAATCTGTTATTGGGAGATTTGGGAATAATTGACTACGTTGTCCAAAGACAGTACCTATACTATAAGCCAATTTTTTTCTATCCTTAGCTGGATTTAATCCCAATACTGAAATTGAGCCACTGCTAGGATAAAGAATACCGGTCAACATTTTAATTGTTGTTGATTTACCAGCACCATTTGGTCCAATGAATGCAATTCTTTCGCCTTCTTTAACCGTCAAAGACACATTATTAACAGCACATATATTCTTATTTTTTGGGGAGAAAAAATTACCAATAATATTCTTTGTCTTTATTTTAAAAGAGAAATTTTTAGATAAATTTTCTACATTAATGATATTTTTCTTCATGATTTATTTTTCTTTGCCTTGATTGATATTTTCTTATTTTTCCTTTGTTCCAAGAAATTACCTTTTGTTGTAATTTTCTTTCTAGTCTTGGTTTCGATTTCTTTCCTTGCATTTCCAGCGACCTCCCCACCTTCTTTTGAATCTTTTTTGAGTGAAGGAAAACCTTTCGAATTTCTTGTCTGTGATAGTTCTGTGGTTGTGGCTTCACCAAGCATAGTGAGAATCAATTCAAGTTCATTCATATGATCACGAGGGTTGTCTGGATTTGAAAGATTTTTATATTTCTTGATCTGCTTCGCATTCATATCAAAAGTACCTTTATATATTTCATTAGTTAAAATTGCAAATTCAATTCCTTCTTTTGCTCCACGATCTTTCCACTCATCTGTGAGGGTATTTCGAACATTAATCCCTCGCATACGTTTTGCAATCCAGTCATCATTGTAACCCTTCTGCTCATATATTTTCTTTGCACGGATTATTGCTCGCTCCGGGTCTTGAATTTCCTCAATTCTCTCCTGACCTACTTTTGCAAGCCATTGTTTGAAGGGTTCGGCTTTTGGAGATGGAATGGATTGAATAATACGGAAAATACCTTCGAGATTAGACATTATTTCTGAACGCTTTTTACCATCTTTTGAGATAACTTCAAGTGGGGTACAAATTGTACCCCACTTGACAGACAGCTCATTGTCTCGTGCCCTCATCTTTTTAATATATTGCTTAATATCATTTGAATTAGTAAGAGCTAGTACAATGTCAGATATAGAAAAATACCACTGTTCATTGTGCCACGTGCGACGAACTTCTTTTTCTTCGAAAATCGCGACTCGCTTTGTTATGTCCATTTGCTTTTTCATTGTTTGAAAATAGTTAAGATTATTTCAAAATTATACCATAATTATGGCGTTTTTAATTAACTTTTCCACGATTGTCATTTCCAACTTTACTAGTCAAAAAATTCAGAACCTGGATTCACATATATTTTTCTGGTGAAAAATTACGCGAACCTGACTCGGCTCGTCAGCCTCCGTCTTTGAGTCTGATACCCATCAGACTCAACCCGTATTCGCGAGAATGACAGAAAATGTAGGATGACAACACACTAACCAACAGAAAAACAGCCAGAGGACATTAATCCACTGGCTGTTTTTGATTTTACCTAAATTTTACTTCTTCGCCTTCTTCACTACCTTCTTTGCAGGTGAAGTTTTCGCTGTTGCTTCGTCATCCAATGCTGCCTGAGCTGCTGCAAGCCTTGCCACAGGAACTCGATATGGTGAGCAACTTACATAAGTAAGTCCAAGCTTGTGACAGAATCGAACTGAAGCAGGGTCGCCTCCGTGTTCTCCACAGATTCCCATCTTCATTCCTGGTCGTGTTGTATTTCCCTTTCCAACTGCGATTTTCATAAGCTCTCCCACTCCAGTCTGATCAATTGAAGCAAATGGGTTCTGCTTAATGATTTCACTTTCTTGATATGCGGGGATAAATGAACCAGCGTCGTCTCGACTCATACCCAAACATGTTTGTGTTAAGTCATTTGTTCCAAAACTAAAGAATTGTGCAGTTTGAGCAATTTCATCTGCTGTAATTGCTCCTCGAGGAATTTCAATCATTGTCCCCAACATGTAATCAATCTTTACTTTTTTTTCTTTCATCACTTCTTTTGCAATTCGGTGAACAACTTCTACCTGAAGATCAAGCTCCTTTTTAAATCCAACAAGAGGAATCATGATTTCAGGCTTTACCTTTATTCCAGCTTTCTGCACTTCCACAGCTGCTTCAAAAACAGCTCGCGCCTGCATCTCTGAAATTTCTGGGTGAACAATACCTAGCCTACAACCTCGGAAGCCAAGCATTGGGTTGAATTCATGAAGCTCTGCAATTCGCTGTTTGATCTTATCAACTGAAATATTCATTTTCACAGCTAAATCTTTTTGAGCTTTATCTTCGTGAGGAAGGAATTCATGTAGAGGTGGATCGAGGAATCGGATAGTTGCCGGGAAGCCTTTCAAAGCTTTGAAGATTCCTGCGAAGTCTGCTTTCTGATATGGAAGAAGTTTTGCTAATGCTTTCTTTCTGTCATCAATATTATCTGCAAGAATCATTTCTCGCATAGCGTCGATTCTATTTCCTTCGAAAAACATATGCTCTGTTCGCACAAGCCCCACACCAGTAGCACCAAATGACAAAGCATTTTCTACTTGCTCTGGAGTATCGGCATTTGTTCGAACTTGTAGTTTTGTTGCTTTTGCACACCAATCCATAAGTGTCTTGTACATCTGATATGTCTTACTGTCTTTTGGATCAAGAGTTTTACTCACCAAAACCTGCACGATTTCTGATGGGGCAGTTTTGATTGCTCCAGCATAAACTGTTCCTAATGTTCCGTTGATTGAGATAAAATCTCCTTCCTTAAATGTTGTATCTCCAGCCTTTAATGTTTTCTTATCATAATCAATTTGCAAAGCAGAAACTCCACAAACACAAACTTTACCCATTTGTCTTGCAACCAAAGCTGCATGTGAAGAAACTCCACCTTTCGCTGTAAGAATACCTTCTGCGGCAATCATTCCTCGCAAGTCCTCTGGTGTTGTCTCTGCTCGCACAAGCAAAACTTTTTCACCTTTTGCTTCTGCAATAACTGCTCGCTCTGCTGAGAAATAAATTTTTCCTGATGCTGCGCCTGGACCTGCCGGCAAACCTTTTGCAATAACTTTTGCATTCTTTTCTGCCTTTGTATCAAAGATAGGAGCGAGAAGCTGATCAAGCTGTTCTGCCGGATTTCGCTTTACCGCTGTTTTCCAATCAATAATTTTTTCTCTCACCATGTCCATAGAAATTTTCAAAGCCGCCATAGCTGTTCTCTTTCCATTTCGAGTTTGAAGAATGAAAACTTTTCCATCTTGAATTGTGAACTCTAGATCTTGCACATCTTTAAAGTGAGTTTCGAGAGTATTTCGAATTTTATTTAATTCCTTGAAAGCTTCTGGCATATAATTTACAAGATTTGCAACTGGCTCTGGTGTTCGCACTCCAGCCACCACATCTTCACCTTGTGCATTAATTAGGAATTCACCCCAGAATTCTTTGTCTCCGTTTGCTGGGTTTCTTGTGAAGGCAACACCTGAACCAGATTTTGTTCCTGTATTTCCATACACCATGGCCTGCACATTCACAGCTGTTCCCCATTCTGTTGGAATATTATATTTTCGTCGATACACATTTGCTCGGTCGTTCATCCATGAACCAAACACTGCTCCAGTTGAACCCCAAAGTTGTTCCCAAGGATCCTGAGGAAAGGCTTTTCCTGTTCGCTTCTTGATCAAATCTTTAAATCGATTAACAAGTTTTTTCAAATCTTCTACAGTAAGAGCAGAGTCGTCGATATCTTTGTGATATATTTCATGCTTCAGTGTTTCAATCACAACTTCAAATGGCTCATGATCTTCACCTTCTCTCTTTTGCACTCCCATCACAACATCACCATACATTTGAATGAATCTTCGGTAACAGTCCCAAGCGAATCGGTCATTGGCAGTTGCTTTAGCAAGAGCTTCCACAGTTAGGTCGTTTAGACCAAGGTTTAAAATAGTATCCATCATTCCTGGCATTGAGTCACGAGCACCAGATCGAACTGATACAAGTAGCGGAAGAGCGGATTTGTCTCCAAACTTTATTCCCATGATTTTCTCAAGAGATGCAATACCAGCCTTCACTTCTGCTGTAAGGCTTTTTGGATATGTCTTCTTGTTGTCATAATAATATGTACAAACTTCTGTTGTAATTGTAAAACCTGGAGGAACCGGCAAACCAATTCGGCTCATCTCAGCCAAGTTTGCACCTTTTCCACCTAGAAGTGGCTTCATGCTACCATTTCCA
This sequence comes from uncultured Candidatus Saccharibacteria bacterium, assembly GCA_964615805.1. Lineage (GTDB taxonomy): Bacteria > Patescibacteriota > Minisyncoccia > Phycocordibacterales > CAIZIN01 > CAIZIN01. Next base: position 26,597 of record CAZTQI010000001.1, read on the forward strand.
TCAGCCTTTTTGTTTCCAAACAGATATACGTATTTTGTTGATTTCATATATACTTTTTATCGATTTCTACCGCCGATTAACGGATTACTTTTAAAATGTCGCTGAATTTTAACATACTTCTATTAGAATATTAAGAGTAAAGTCTTTTTAGACAATATTTCAACCGTGTTGTCATTCCCACCTCCGCGGGTATGACAAAATAAAATACGCCACGAGAATCTTCTCGTGGCGTTTGAATTCAGAAACTCAAGTAGTTTCTGATTGCGGAGTTAGGATCGCACTTACGATCAAACCAGAAACATCAATGTTGGAATCCTCACGACTGATACTGTTTGTGAGATAAAGGTGACTGAACAATGTCTTCACTCGTTTGATTCCCTCCACAAGCACACCGTGTGTAATTACTGCAACAGTCCCCTTTGCATTACACTCTTTGCAAGCTTCAGAGAACTTCACCAAAGTCCCACCAGTCTCAACGAGATCATCGACGACGGCAACTATCTTCCCCGCGACCTTTGACTGGAATTCTTCATCCCAATTAATTTCGACGTCGAAGGAATTATGACGGCTTTTACTTGTGCCTGTGAGCTGAGTACGTCTTTGAGAACCAGCATCCGGAGCCATAAAAATCACATCTGGATAATCACGCCGAACAGTAGAGTACAAAAGTGCACCAGCTGAAACTTGTACTATTGGATAATCAAATATCCATGTTTGGTTTGAAAAGTGAGCATCGAGTACATAAACCTTCTCAACATTATAATAGTTCACGAGTTTTGATACTATATCTCG
>CAZTQI010000001.1:27398-27824 GCA_964615805.1 uncultured Candidatus Saccharibacteria bacterium
ATTCCATAGGAGAAATAGGCGAAAAAAACTTCAACCGTGGCTTTTGAATTACATAGAATCGAGAGGATCATTTGTAATTCAATAAGGCTTCTATTTGGGTCTGGCATGCCAGAATGAAGCACCACGACTCTACCGTCAAAGTCCTTTATCCAATCTGGGAGCCTGGCATAGACTTCACCATCTGGAAAAAATCTTTGACCTTCTCTGTTTCCAAGAGGATAAACAACTTCGATGTCTTCATTTGAGATAAGCTTCGCTAGATGTGTCGCACGGAGCGTTGGAACTAGAATAGTTTTTTCAAGACTTTGCATAGCAATTTTCTTTCCATGGTTTGGGTTGTAATGAACATGAGAAAAACAATTGGGTGTAAACCAACTTTTCTGCTCGCATATTACAACATTAAACACAAAATACAACCACCTAGCC
>CAZTQI010000002.1:0-6415 GCA_964615805.1 uncultured Candidatus Saccharibacteria bacterium
CTGAAAGTAATCCACCACCATTTAGAACTATATCTTTTGCGAGATTTAAATGTGATGTTGGGTAGATCACAGACTCATCGAGTCCTGAGCCAGGAATCGCGATTGTTTGAAGATTATTTTTCAAAGCTTCTCTGTGTGCTATTGAGTCGATGCCAAGTGCAAGACCGGAGAGGATTGTGACGGGTTGACCCTTCAGTCCCTCAATAAGTTTTTCACAAACTTCTTTACCATAATTTGAATATTTTCTAGAGCCGACAATAGCAAGAAGGCGATTGCCTTCTGTTGGCATGTTGCCGACCAAATACATTTTCTCTGGTGGCTGTGGAATTTCCATCAAACTTTCTGGAATTTCCTCTTTTGTGAGTTTTTTGATGTCGAATTTCATGGGGCAGAATTAAGAATTAGGAATTAGGAATTAAGAATGGAAATCATATCTCACGACTCTTAACTCATGCTTCTATTCCAAAATTATATCAAATTATAATCACAAAAACCTTACATACATCTAAATGCGCGGTCGCGTATTTAGATGTATGTGTTGATGGTTACAGGTTTAACTACTTTTCAAAGTAAAAAGTTTTCCCTCTTCTTTTTCAAAGCGCTCAAGAGTTTCTTCGAGCAAGTCCACTAGTTCATTAACATTTTTTACTTTACTTCTTTTTTCTTTTTTAATTTGCTCGAGTGTTAGTTCGAGTTTATTCCATCCGTATCCATCATCAAGATAAAGATTTAATGCTGGAACAATTTTATCAATTTCATATACAAAAACACTTTCTTCATCAACTTTCTTTTCGTAAGTTTCAATTGTATTTAATAATTCTTTAAAGTGTGAAAATTCTATTTTTATTCTCTCAAGTGCTTTTTCTTCTCTTTCTTTTTTACTTTCGTGAACGTTCTTGTCTTGTGAATATGCAGGGGTATCACCTGCGTACACTTCTATTAAATCATGCGCTAGTCCGTATTTGAGTAATTTTTCAGTAGATAATTCTAGGTTAAATTCATTTGAGAGAAACCACGCCATCATCGCAACTTGGAAAGAATGTTCGGCGTCATTTTCACGCCTATCATCGGGTCTATATATAACTCTTTTTACTTCTTCAAATTTTCTTAGAAATTTTAGAAAATCTAGGCTTTTGTCTAACATATATAGAATTGTAGCACCTAGAAGACGAAGAGCAACCATGTTTTGGGTTTACGAACTTGGCCAAATTTGACAAAAAAGGTAAAAGGGTATATAGTAATCAAGTAAGTTAATCTCATTGTTTTGGTGTGTTATCTGGCTTTAAAGCTAGAAATTCACACAAAGTACGCTTTTCGAAACTTCAGAGATTTCATAGTCGCCTTACTATTAAACTCTAAAGACTAATATTCTCACATTATAAGTGAGTCTAAAAAGACCCTTTCCAAAAGAAAGAGTATTAAAATTTTATGTATAATAAAACAAATTCTGGAAACAGAAACAGCAATTCTTCTTCTGCTAGAACATCTGGTGGTAGAAGTGGTGGATCATCTTTTAATAGATCATCTGCATCAAGTAATAGAGGTGGTGGCTCAAGCTCATATGGAAATCGAGGCGGAAGTTCTACCTCAAGCGTAAGCACTGGTGGTTCTTATGGTAGCAGACCAGCTCCAAGTAGAGGAGGAAGTTATTCATCAAGAAGTAATGCCGGATCAAATTCTGGTTCACGTTTCGGATCTAGTCGACCTTCAACTGGTCGCGGTGGATTCGGTGGCCGTCCTCGTTTCGGCGGAAAAGCTCGAGGTTCGAAAGGTCCTCGCCTAGATATTGGAAGATTTATCAATAAAGCTGTTATTACAGAAGAAGTTGATATATTTGTTCCAGAACATTCATTCACAGATTTCCTAGTTGAAGAGCATCTAAAGAAAAATATTATTGCAAAGGGATTTAAAAACCCATCACCGATTCAGGATAAAATCATTCCTCATATTCTAAAGGGGGAGGATGTTGTGGGTATTGCAAACACAGGAACAGGAAAGACGGCCGCATTTCTTATTCCACTCATCAACAAAGCAATTCTAAACCCAAACGAGCAGGTGCTAATCATGGCTCCGACTCGCGAGCTTGCAATTCAAATTGATGAAGAACTTAAAACTTTCATAAAAGGTTTAAAGATTTTCTCTGTATGTTGCGTTGGCGGTGCGTATATTGGAAAGCAAATTTCTGAGTTACGTTACTTCAATAACTTTATTATTGGAACACCAGGACGATTGAAAGACCTTATCGAAAGACGAAGTTTAAATCTTTCAAAATGTAACAACTTAGTTCTAGACGAAGCAGACAGAATGCTTGATATGGGATTCATCAACGATATGAAATATGTTATGGGGTTAATGCCAAAGGAAAGACAAACTCTATTCTTTTCTGCAACACTAGATCCTGAAATTGAAAGAATCATTAATGACTTCTTGAAAAATCCAGTTCGAATTTCTGTGAAAACACGAGATACAGCAAAAAGCATTGACCAAGATGTCGTACGAGTTTCAGGTGCCCACAAACTTGATGTGCTTCACGAGCTTTTGGTTCAGCCAGAATTTAGCAAAGTACTTATTTTTGGACGAACAAAGCACGGTGTTGAAAAATTAACAAACATGCTTGCAGACCGAGGTTTCAAAGCTGTGTCAATTCACGGAGATAAGGCTCATGCTCAGCGTCAACGTGCACTAAAATTGTTTAAGGACAATACTGTGCAGATGATGGTGGCTACAGACGTGGCTGCTCGAGGACTAGATATTCCAAATGTTTCTCATGTGATCAACTATGATCTTCCTGAGACTTACGAAGACTATGTGCATCGAATCGGCCGAACTGGCCGTGCAGACAAGACAGGGAAGGCGCTGACGTTTGTGGATTAACAAATATTAGATTCAAGATTCATGATTTAAGATTTATGAATGTGAACAGAAAATGCCGAGCGATGTATATCGCTCGGCATTTTTCTAATAGACCTAATTTGTAATAAATTTTTTACTTATAGTAATTGAAGCAAATCCAAGTCCTATAAATAGAAAGCCAAGAGCAACAAGAGAAATCGGCCAACCAATAGAATCTGCAAAATATTCACCTGTGATATAAGACACATGAACAATCAGAAAGATTGTACTCATCGTTAGAATACTTCGGCTCTTCATAAATATCGCCAATGAGAATCCTCCAAATACAAGAACGAAATAAAACATTTGCCACAGTTCTGAGTCAAACACTCTTGAAAATCCCGCACCAAGCACACCTGTGATTCCAAGGAAGCAGAGTATTCCAACAAGGTTACTATTCCATGTATTACGAAAACTGTGTGTAAGTAGAAGGTAGCCTAGGCCAATTGACATTGTGAGGTATGCATATATATCATCGGAAATATAATAATAGGAATTATCAAGTAGTGATGCAACGAGGAGATATATAAATGCGGTAGTATTTGCTATTGAGAAAAAGGTTAAAATAGCATTTTTGTGACCGAAATTTAATATGAAATAGAATAGAGATATAATTCCAAAAGTAATTGCAAAAGGCCAAGCAGTCAGCTTGATCAAATCTAGCTCATTTAGCAAAACCATTGCCCCTCCTGGTATAAGCAATCCACCAATTAGATGAAAGATCATTCCAATATTTTCATTCTGATCATCTTTATACAACATTGACCCCAATGCAGTAATGATTAATCCAAGGCCTAATGTTATCAATATACGTAAAGGAGAAGTAATATCCTCCCAAATCTGGTAAACAAAAATTATAATACCAATAACAGCGATCGCGGCACCTAAAGAATACAACATTTTAGTAATAGAAAATTTTGAATATTTTCCCCCATCATTTTTCTCAGTTTGATTTGATGAGTAAGAGGGTATATTAAGCTTGTTCAAAATCTCTTCATGGCTAATTTCTCCAGTATTTATTTTGGAGCTTAGCTCCTGCAATAATTCTTCTTTGTTCATTGTATTATAGTTAATTTATTAATTTCTACCTGGCAAAACCCAGCCAATAAATTTGAAGTTATTCTGGTAATAGTATTGATCACTACTATTTATGAGATTCAGTTTATTCTTTGCCTTTCCTTTTGCTAGATAATATCCAAATGTGGAGCGGCCTCCCCCAAAAGGAAAGAACTCTCCGCCGTTGTAATTATAATTACTTGAAACAGTGATTCCATCGGGTGAGGTAATTAAATTGTTGAGATTTAAGGCTGTCGCTTCTTCTGGTGTTATTTCTCGACTCTCGTTCATTTCAGTATTGTGTAGGAAAATTCTATCTACATACACTTTCTTTTCTTCAACATCAATAGTTTTAATATTTGTACTATTATAATCATTTACGGTGGTTGTGCCTGTTTTAGATATGTTTAATTTATTATTAATTACAGAATATTTTTTTTCTAAGTATTGAGCACAATTATATGGATAGTTATTTCTTCCATCTGTGCATGATGCATAAATAAAATTGTAATTAGTAGATAGATTATGTGATGGTATGTAAACACTTAAGGCTACTGCAAGAATCACAATTAATGGTAAAGAGAAGGCTAGGATAAGAGTTATGTTTTTTTTAATGAAATCAATCATAGTATTATAAGATTTTGTTTAGTAATACTAATATTATACCACACTCAAAATTCAAAACTATAAAAACTACAAACACCTTGACTTTTTAGATGTTATAGGTTACAAAGAATAAGGACGTTCGAAGATAGTGACGGTCCATTTGAACAACAGTACAAAAAATGACAGTAAAAGCATTGGTTGCAACATTTGCAGTATTCACCACAATTGGCGGAAACGTCATGGGCGAGAACAACAAAAGTTACAACACCTTATCAAAGCAGGGGTTTGAAGTGTGTGTTATGAATGTCCGTGCGACAACCTATCACAAAACTGAACCTGGTGCAGATAGGGAAACTAGACGGGGTGAATCCTCTACGGGCGTAAGGCTCACAGAGGTGAAACCAAAAGTAGTTGGCTCTATTGCCATCGATCCGAAGGTGATTCCATACGGGTCACTTGTAATTGTTACCACAAAGAGAGGGGAGTCACATCTTTTCCTTTGTGTCGATACAGGGGGAGCAGTCAAAAGTCGCAAGGCTTCTAAGGCTCTCGCTAAAAAACAAAAGCTTGGCTCAGATTGGAGCAAGCGACCAGTGATCGACATATACAGCGCTAAACATTATGAAGACTGGATGACGGTCGTTGTAATTAAGGATAAAAATCCTCTTGCGTCGAAAGACTCAGGGTTTAGAGAGCGCTTGAAAGAGCGTATGTCTGCCGATTACTGGCCAGATAGTCAAGAGATTGTTGCCCGAGCTTTACAGCAAAGGGATGCAAACTTTTTGGCTCAACGTTAACCCAGACGGGTGTGCAACTGCTGTTGCACACCCGTCTTTTTTTGGCATTTAAATTTTACGATAATTATTCCTAAATCTTAAATCGTGAATCATAAATCATTTTATGATACTATTCTTTTCATGGACTACAATAAAAAAGCATTAGCATTACACAAAAAATACAAAGGAAAAATTGAATTAAAATCAAAGGTTCCACTTAAAACAAAAGCTGATCTTTCCACGGCGTACACTCCTGGTGTTGCAGAAGTGTGTCGTCTTATACATAAGGATCTGAGTCAAGTAAACACTCATACGTTGCGAGGAAACACCGTGGCCGTTGTCACAGATGGTTCTGCAGTGCTAGGACTGGGTAACATAGGGCCGTATGCTGCAATGCCTGTTATGGAAGGTAAAGCTCTTCTGTTTAAAGAATTTGCAGATGTTGATGCATTTCCGATTTGCTTGGATACACAAGATCCTGAAAAGATAATTGAAATCGTCAAAGCCTTAGCTCCAACTTTTGGAGGGATAAATTTAGAAGACATATCTGCACCAAATTGTTTTTATATTGAAGAGAGATTAAAAAATGAATTAGATATTCCGGTTTTTCATGATGATCAGCACGGCACAGCGATTGTTGTTTTGGCTGCACTTTTAAATGCTTTGAAAATTGTTAAAAAGGATATTAAAGATATTAAAATTGTGATAAATGGGGCTGGTGCAGCAGCAACAGCTGTAGCAAAGCTTTTAATTAAAGCTGGTGTAAATTCTTGCGGGATGATAATTATTGATAGCAAAGGGACATTGCACAAAAGGCGAGAAGGTTTAAATAGTGCAAAGATAGAGATGGCAAAAATTACAAATTGCAAGATAATTGAAGGCGGACTTGAGGGTGCAATTAAGGATACTGATGTTTTTATTGGAGTTTCAACCTCTAATGTTTTGAAAAAAGAATGGGTGGAAACTATGGCGGACAAACCAATTGTTTTTGCGATGGCAAACCCAAGTCCTGAGATTTCTTACGAAGATGCGATGAAAACAAAAATAGCGGTTTTTGGAACTGGGCGTTCAGATTATCCAAATCA
>CAZTQI010000002.1:6425-10228 GCA_964615805.1 uncultured Candidatus Saccharibacteria bacterium
CGTGGAGCTCTTGATGTTAGCGCAAAGAAAATAACAGAGGAAATGAAAATTGCAACAGCTTACGCGATTGCAAGTTTGGTTAAGAGAAACGAACTAAAAAAAGATTATATTATTCCAGGTCCATTTGATAGAAGGGTCGCAAAGGTGGTGGCGGGTTCTGTACGTAAAGCGTATAGAATGTTGTAATTGTTATAGATGTCCAAAATGTTCTAATTGTAGGATCCAGACTAAGCACAAAAATGACGGTCGTCATTTTTGTGCATAGTTTTGTTGTTGAATCATTTAGAACATATACAACATTTACAACAACTAGAACAATTCTGTGGTGTTGCAAAATTTCTAAAAAAGAGCAATATGTACTAGGAAATTCAACCAACAAAGGAGGAACCTTTGAGAGTAAGAAAAAAAATAGAACAAAAAAGAAGAAATCCAAAAGTGACAACCGTTATGCCAGCGGTATTTGAGGGAGACTTATTACCTCGTGTCGCTGTTGTACATCACCCCAACGGAAGAAAGAAAACATATTGGCTTACCCATTTACCTGCACATACAGTTCGAGGATTTTGGGAAATGAGGGATCCTGATAAGCTCAAATTTCTGAATAAACACTTCAACAAACACCATAAGAAGCCTAGGGCTCAAGGTGGAAAGCGCGGCAACAACTTGTCGAATGTGGACATTGTCTCCCATGGAATGTACAATAATTTAATATTCATGGTTGCAAGAAATTCACGTATTCCTTTGACTAGTGTTAAAACGATTCATATTCAGAAATTTTTGAGTCAATTCCTTCCTGTTGCTCAAAGACTATTGATTGATCAGGACACAGGGCATCTTCATGGGCCAGATGCGCTTGAGAGAATCATGAATCATGCATGGTTGCCAACTAATGAGCCGATTCGATTTTATGCTCATGACAATAGTTATCCAAAGGCAATTGGAATTGATAAGTCATAATAAGTCATATTTACCACGTTAGCATCAGGCTAAGCGTGGTATTTTTATTTTTCGTTTAGTATATAATTAATCTTATGAAAAAAAATATTGGAACAATGGATCGGTGGGTTAGATTGCTAATAGCGGTTGCTTTGTTTGTTGGAATGTTTTTTGTGTCCCAAGGGTTCATAAGAATAATTCTTGGAATTGCATCAGTATTTACTTTGTACGAGTCTCTATTTGGTTGGTGTGCTTTTTATGCTTTGATTGGTAAAAATACTTGTCCTATTTCATAATTTTTGTTGTTTGGATTATGGTTTTAATATGCTAAAATTGGAAAACTATGGCATATATACCAAATCAAAAAATACTAGAAAAGTATGCAAACGTACTTGTTAATTTTGCTTTAAATAGCGGAAAAGGAATTAAAAAAGGCGATACTGTTCTTGTACAAGCAAGTGAGGCTTCTAGGGCACTATATATTGAACTTTTGAAAGCTGTTTGGAGAAAAGGCGGAAACGTTATTACAAGCTACAGCCTAGATACATATTCAGAGAATGATAATACCTCTAAATTCTTTTTTGAAAATGCCACAAAGGAACAGTTGGAATTTTTTCCTGCAAAATATCAAAAAGGTTTGGTGGATCAGATGGATCATTCTATTTACATAATTAGCGAGACAAACAAACAGGCATTAAAAGGTGTTGATTCAAAGAAGATGATGGCCCGAGGTAAGGCCTACAAACCATCTCATGATTGGCGCAGAGAAAAGGAGAATGCTGGAAAGTTTACATGGACACTCGCTCTCTTTGGTACAGAAGCAATGGCGAAGGAAGCGAAGCTTACAGAAAAAGAATATTGGAATCAAATAATTAAAGCCTGTTTTCTTGATGAGGTAGACCCAATTAAAAAATGGAAGGAAGTATATAAACAGATGGCAGAGGTGGAGAAAAAGATGAATAAGCTTTCAATTGAAAAACTTCATGTCGAGGGGCCAGATGTTGATTTATTGGTACATATTGGAAAGAATAGAAAATGGGTAGGAGGGAGTGGAAGAAATGTTCCGAGCTTTGAGCTTTTTACTTCTCCAGATTGGAGGGGGACAAATGGTTGGATAAAATTTAACCAACCTCTTTATCGATACGGGAATTTAATAGAAGGAATAGAATTGGAATTTAAAGATGGAAAGGTCGTGAAGAGTAAGGCGACTAAAAATGAGAAAGTCTTGAAAGATATGATTGCCACAGAGAATGCAAATAAAATCGGTGAATTTTCTCTGACAGATAAAAAGTTTTCTAAAATAACTAAGTTTATGGCAGAAACACTTTTTGATGAAAATATGGGAGGACCACAGGGAAATACTCACATCGCACTCGGAAGTTCATATCATGATTGTTATCTTGGTGACCCAAGTGGTGTAACAAAGGAAGAGTGGGAAGAATTTGGTTTTAACGATTCTTCGGTGCATACAGATATAATTTCAACAACACAAAGGACAGTAACCGCGTATTTGCACGGAGGGAGGGAGAAAGTAATTTATAAAAACGGGGAATTTACGGTATAATAAATATTGTATGGAACAATTAACTTTTGGAGTTGTGACTTTAGCGGCGATGCTCGATAGTATTAATCCCTGTGCTTTTTCTATACTTTTTTTAACTATAGCTTTTCTTTTTAGTATTGGAAGAGATAGAAAATCTGTATTAATTACAGGGTCGCTTTATATTTTAGGTATTGCAATTACCTACATATTGATTGGTGTTGGTGTTCTAAAAGTTTTGTCATTTTTTAATGTTCCAAATGGTTTAGCGAGATTTGGAGCAATGATTATGGTGGTTTTTGCAATTGTAGACTTACTTGATTTGTATATTCCAAATTTTCCAATCAAGCTTCAAATACCAAAGTCTGCACACCACATAATTGCAAAATATTTAAATAAAGCATCAGTTTTTGCGGCTTTGTTTATGGGAGTCTTGGTTGGTATGTTCGAATTTCCTTGCACTGGTGGGCCATACATTTTTGTTCTAGGTCTTCTTCACGATAATGCAACGTTTCTGTCAGGATTCATATATTTGATTTGGTATAATTTTGTCTTTGTATTACCCCTTATTCTTGCTCTTTTGTTTGCAACAAATAAAAAAGTCGCTGGCAAAATTGATTCAATGAGACGGGACGGAACAAAGAAGTCTCGCTTAATTATCAATATGATTTTCATCATTTTGGGAATTCTAATGTTCTTGTTATAATCTTTATATGACGACACAAGAACCTATCAAAATGGATGATTTAGTGGCTCGAATTAATGAGCTTAAGAAGGGTGGCCCTATCGATCTATCAATGGAAGAGGATTTGGCAATTGCAATTATGAATTTGATATCTCTTGAAGAACATCTTTGCTTCACGGGACTAAAGACAGGAAAAGATGAATATTTTGGTACCTTGAATGAAATTCGCGAGATGCGAAAGACATTACTTGCTAGAATGATTGAAAAAAATGAAGGGGAGACTTGGTGTACATGCAAGCATCTTCTCTCAGCCACCATGCGCCTCATAGAAGTGGGTACAAAGCTGTTTTCTGATGGGAAGAAGGAGGAGGCTAAAGAGATGTATGGAAGAGCTCACAAGCTTTTCTCAATCTTCTGGGCCTTACGACTAAAGCTAATTGATTTAAGTGACGTGAAAGGAATTGCTGAGGAGGAAAAACCGTGGACGATAACAGATATTATGGATAAGATGGTGGATTGTTGCAAAGAATAACGCTCAAATATTTTTTTTGCTAAAGCGCTACGCCTTTCTGAAAATCATACATCTTTTTTTAACGTAAAAACCAAAACTCGGTCTGCTGACCTCAAACAGTTGTTTTTTAC
>CAZTQI010000002.1:10238-21851 GCA_964615805.1 uncultured Candidatus Saccharibacteria bacterium
TTTCTAGAAATGCTACGCTAACTCGCAAAAAAAACATTTTCGCTCACGTGGAAAATACAAATTAAACATTACAATTAATTTTAAAAAGGAATGAAACAAACATTAACTTGGGTGGTAGTAACACTGGTAATAGTTGGAGGATTTTTTTGGTATGCATTAAGTAATAGGGTGCCCGGAACGGCTGTGGATACTGGTCCAAGTAAATATGATGCTTTTGCTCAATGTTTGGCAGAAAAGAAAGTTACAATGTATGGAGCAGCTTGGTGCTCACATTGTCAAAATCAAAAAAAGGAATTTGGTAGTGCGTTTAAATATGTAAATTATGTAGAATGTCCAGAAAATACAAAACTTTGTACAGAAAAGGGGATTGAGTCCTTTCCAACATGGATGACAGAAAGTGGACAAAAGCTTGTTGGTGAGCAGAGCTTTGAGAAGCTTGCAGAAATCAGTGGATGCCAGCTACCGCAATAAGTTTTAAAGTTGAAAGTTATAAAGTTTATCCGCACACTAACATACACCAAGATTGTAGTTTAATAAATATACCAAGCAGAAATCTAGTAATTAGAAAGGTTTTATATTTAAGTTAGTGTGCGGATGAATAAAGTAGAATACGAATACAAAAGGTGATTTTCACGAAGTGAAAATCACCTTTTGTATTAATTTCCTTTAGAACAATTACAACACTAGAACATTTAGAACGAATTAATTTTACTAAATTAATTCATGCCCCGTCATCGCCTCTGGTTTTTTGATTTCAAGTAGTTTCAAAATTGTTGGCGCAATATCAGAAAGGCCACCATCTTTTAGTGTATATTCCTTTTCTGTAAGAATTGCTGGGACGAGATTTGTTGTGTGTGCGGTGTGTTTTGCTCCAGTAGTTTGATCGATATTTAATTCGGCATTTCCATGGTCTGCTGTAATAAAAGCAATTCCACCTTTGGTATGAAGAGCTTCAATTATTCTGCCCAATTGCTTATCAGCTTCTTCAACAGCAATAATAATTGCTGGAACATCGGCTGTGTGCCCAACCATATCTGCGTTGGCAATATTGATGAAAATAAAATCAGTGCCTTTTTCGATTTCTCCTATTGCTTTGTCGGCAATACCCTCAGCGCGCATTTTTGGGGCAAGGTTGTGAGTTGCAACGTCTTTATGACTATCTAGCAGTATATGAGTTTCACCTGCGTATGGAGCCTCTACACCTCCGTTTAAGAAATATGTAGCGTGGGCAAATTTTTCTGTCTCTGCAATATGTGCCTGAGTAAGTCCTGCTTCTGAAATTTCTTTTGCGAGAGTTGTAACAATTTTTGATGGTGGATATGCAATAGAAACTTTTCCATCAAATCGTATGTCATATTCCGTAAGAGTGACTATTTGAACATCCATATCTTTTGTTTTTTCTAAAAGTTTTTCTGTAATCATTCTTGCTCGGTCTGCACGGAAGTTGAAAAAGAAAAGTCCATCTCCTTTTTCTATTGCACAACCTTTTCCGCTTGGTCCGTAACAAACAATAGGCTCAAGTGTCTCGTCAATTTTTCCTTCTTTGTACAAATCTTCAACATAAGTTGCTGGATCGATTGTGCAAACATTTCCTTCACATTCAAATAGGGCTTTTTCGTATTTTTCTAATCTGTCCCAGTTGTGGTCGCGATCCATTGCATAAAATCTTCCTGAGATTGAAGCGATAAAACCAATTCCTATTTTAGAAATTTCATCTTCTAGGGTTTTAATGAATCCACCAGCACTTTGTGGAGCAACATCTCGTCCGTCTGTAAAGACGTGAATAGCAACATTTTTTATTCCATTATCTTTTGCTAATTGTAGAAAAGCAAAAAGGTGTTCGAAGTGACTGTGCACTCCTCCGTCTGAAACAAGACCTTGAACATGTAGCATTGAATTATTTTTCTTTACATGCTCGAATAGGGAAGCGAAAGCAGGATTTTTTGCAAACTCACCATTATCAATACTCTTTTTGATTCGAACCAAGTCTGTGTCGATAGGTGTTCCCGCACCAATTGTCATATGACCAACTTCACTGTTGCCCATTTGTCCCTCAGGAAGGCCAACAGCAAGCCCAGAAGCTTTCAAGAGGCTGTGAGGGTACTCTGCCCAAAGCTTATCAAATACAGGGGTATTTGCTGCTGCAACAGCATTATCTTTTGTATCCTCTCGATAACCCCAGCCATCAAGAACGATTAGTGTTACAGGCTTCTTTTGCATAATTTTTAATTTTATAATTTTAAATTTTTAAATAATGAATTAATTTTCTGAATTCCTACTCTCCCTCTGTCATTCCCGCGAAGGCGGGAATCCAGTCGGCAGAATTCTATTCTGATGTGTAATTCTTGAGATTATAACAAAAAACTATTGATTTGTCCTTCGCGTATTGGTATCTAAACTATAAGACTGGATTCCCGCCTTCGCGGGAATGACAGCAAATTTTTATTGTTTTTGTGTAGGTAGATTGTATAATTAAGCTATTAAAACTAATACTTAAATAATATGTCAGAAGGAGCACCAAAGGATGTTTCGAGAACTGGGGAGGAGCCAACAAAAATAATTGAAATTGGTGGAAAGAAGTTTGAGGTTGGACCGAATTTAGGACAAATGAACTGGGATGATATGAATGAGAAAGTTGCTGAATTGAATAAAACGCTAGTAGATGGAGAAAAACCTTGGAGAGTCTTTACAAAGGAGGAGTATGAAGAACTAGGAAAGCCAATTAGGGTAATTTGGAGAGAAGAAGACTTATCTTATCAAGAAAAAGAATCTAAGAGTATAGAGTTATTAGAGGGTATAGGATTTGCACCAAGTAAGTATTTTTGGTCTAGTACAGAAAACGAAGAAGGTAATAAGGGTGCTGCATACTTTTGTAGTACTTATTGCAGTTATTTGCATTATCGTTTAGGTGATCATGTTAAAAATGGTGGTAAATTAAATATATTTTCCGTACAGTGTGTCCGAGAAGTTTAGTTTCAAACTCAAACAAAAAAATACGGTTTTCGAAAAGACGAAAACCGTATTTTTTATTTGTATCCTTGCGTTGTCATTCCCGCGAAGGCGGGAATCCAGGTTCGCATTAAATTTAATTCGGGATTAACTTGGATTCCCGTGAGTACACGAGAATGACAGAGGGGTGGATCCTCGCATTCGCGAGGATGACAATTCGGGTGCGGAACAATAGAGGGAATTGAATTTCTGTATTTTACTTTATACTTTCTACTTGAAAGCATTTTTGCCCACAAAAATTGCTTTCGCTCCCAACTCCTCTTCAATTCTCAAAAGTTCATTATACTTTGCGACTCTATCGCTTCGGCAAAGTGAACCAGTTTTGATTTGTCCACATCCAAGCCCAACGACAAAGTGAGAAATTGTTGTGTCTTCTGTCTCGCCAGATCGGTGGGAAACAACAGCTGTCATTCCTGCTTTATGTGCCATTTTAATTGCATCAATTGTTTCTGAAACAGTTCCGATTTGATTTAACTTAATCAAAATTGAGTTTCCAGCTTTTTCTGTAATTCCCGTCTCTAATCTTTTTATATTTGTAACAAACAAGTCATCTCCAACAATCTGCAACTTCTTTCCATGGATTTTTGTCATATGTTTCCATGTAGCCCAATCATCTTCACCAAACCCATCCTCAATAGAAGCGATAGGGTATTTTTTTAGCCAATCACCATAAAGTGAAACCATTTCCTCACCTGTGAGAGTTTTTCCTTCTCTTTCAAGTTCGTATTTTCCGTCTTTGAAAAATTCATTCGCTGCTGCGTCGATTGCAAGTACAACATCCTTGCCAGCTTTGTATCCAGCTTTTTCCACAGCCTCAAGTATTACTTGGATAGCAGCTTCGTTTGATGGAAGCGTTGGAGCAAAACCTCCTTCATCACCAACTGTTGTTGAAAAATTATTTTCTTTAAGTAGTTTTTTTAGTGAATGGAAAATTTCTGCACCCATCTGAAGGGCCTGTTTGAAACTTTTTGCACCAACTGGCATAATCATAAATTCCTGAATATCGGTTGAGTTTTCTGCGTGTTGTCCGCCGTTTAGAATATTCATCATTGGGAGAGGAAGAGAAATTGGCTTTCCTGTCTTTGCGATTTGTGCAAAATATTTATACAAAGGTTTCTTTTCAGATTTTGCTTGTGCGTGAGCAAAAGCCATTGAAACACCAAGTATTGCATTGGCACCAAGTTTTGATTTGGTTTCTGTGCCATCAAGCTCAATCATTTTTTCATCAAGAGTTCGTTGATTCCACTCTTTTCCCTTTAGTTTACTGTTTAAGAAGATGTTTACATTTGTAACTGCTTTTAAAACACCTTTTCCTCCGTAGCGTTTTGCATCATTGTCGCGAAGTTCAAGTGCTTCGTGGCTTCCTGTGGATGCGCCACTTGGAACCGCTGATCTTCCAAATGAACCATCAGATAAAGTTAAATCAACTTCAACAGTTGGATTACCTCGTGAGTCTAAAATTTCTCGTGCATGAATTTCTTTGATCTTGCTCATATTTTTATATTTATTATTACCCGTATATTATACAATATCACTATGGATTTTGTAATGTTGTCATAATCTGGGTCGAGTGTTAATATTTTGTGAAGAACAATTCAGTTCAATTAAATAATTTAGAATTTAACTAAACAAAATAATGAACAAGCGAAAATTTGGATTTATTGCTGGACCATCTGGCATAGGAAAGGGCTACGGTGTTGGCAGGGTTATTAAAGGTGCCCATGACGCCAAGGTGTTTGTGACAGGTGATTGGTGTCGTGAAAATGCAGAGAAACATGCAAATAGCGGGATTCTCGTTGATGATGATTTGATATTTCGAGCAATTGTCGATGATTTCAATGATTCAAAAAATCATTATTTTATCGATGCTCCACGTACCGTAGATCAAGCCCACCGATTCATATCTATGTTTTGTGAAAAAGATCCAGAGGCTGAAATTCATACGATTCATATTGATGGCAAGAAGGAAACATGTGAAGAGCGATTGAAAGACCGAGCTGTTCGAGAAGGAAGAAATGATGATTCAGAAGCTCAGGTGATTGAAAAAAGATTGGGAAACTATTACAAAGTTGGAGGAATAGCAGACACTGTGATTCCGGTTTTGAAAGAGAAAACAATTTACCACCCAATCGATGGAGATATCGACCTTGAAGTCGTTCGAGAGCATGTGGGGAAGGAAGTGTGCCCAAAAATATTTCTGCGGTAGTTCGGAACACACAATAGATAACCAGTAACACAACACCGCGACGATATCGCGGTGTTTTTTTGTCATTCCTGCGGAGGCAGGAATCCAGTCTGCAAAATTCAGAACTTGGATCCCCGATAGCTCTCCTTTCAGTCGAGCTTCGAGGACGACACAAAACATAGTCGTGAATACACTTATTGTTTTGGGTCGATTTTACCCACGAACCGGTGCATTCTTAATTATCTCAAACACTTCGTCTTCATCATCTGTGATTACATATAGTGCCATATCATCCTTTTCGATTGTCTTGTGATGCTCTAGCATTTCTTTTTTAATGAGATCATCAAGAATATTCCAATATTCTTTACCGACAAGCACAATTGGAACTCTTTCGATTTTTCCTGTTTGAACCAAAGTAAGTATTTCAAAAAGTTCATCGAAGGTGCCAAAGCCACCTGGAAAGAAAATATATGCCTCAGCAGCAAATGACATCATTGTTTTTCGAGAGAAGAAAAAATTAAAGTCTACTTTTCCTGTAAGGTATGGATTATCCTTTTGTTCATGTGGAAGCTCAATTGTAAAACCAATAGACTTTCCTCCGGCCTCAAACGCACCCTTATTTGCAGCTTCCATAATTCCTGGGCCTCCACCTGTTACAACAACATAATTGAGTTCTTTTGAAACCCTATTAGCAATTCTCTCTGCTATTTGATAGTAGGGGTCATTTGATTTTGATCTAGCTGAACCAAAAAATGTTACAGATCTATCATAATTATGAATATAATGAAAACCTTCTGTTAACTCCTTGTGAATTAGAGATAGCCTTTCTTTGTCTGTTAAATGTTCAACAGTAATTGGATGTGGGTTTTTTTCCATGCATGTTATTGTATCTAATTAAACACATTTTGCAAAATAATTATAGTGGTGTAAAATACAGGTATGAAAAAAATATCAAAAAATGAGGCTGTGGCAATCGGAACAGCCCTTGTAATAATAATAGCTTTTGTTTTTTTTGGTTCCTTGGGACTTTTTTCTAAATCGTCATCTTCATTATCATTAAATAGTTTAAATATGAATATATCTGATAAAGGTACACAGAGAGCGCCTCAATTACTTGTTAGTGATTTGGTTGTGGGTACTGGCACAGAAGCTGTGGCAGGTAAAAATGTGACAGTAAATTATAAGGGAACCTTGATAGATGGTACAGAATTTGATAGTTCATATTCTCGAGGTGAGCCGTTTCCTTTTGATCTTGGAGCAGGGCAGGTGATTGCTGGCTGGGAGCAGGGTGTGGCAGGGATGAAGGTGGGAGGGAAGAGAAAGCTTGTTATTCCACCAAACTTAGCCTACGGAGACAGAGCGATTGGGCCAATTCCAGCAAATTCGACTTTGATTTTTGAAGTTGAGCTACTTGATGTTAAATAGCATCAAGATATGTAACACGTAACACATAACACCCTAAAACTTTTGAATACAAAAGTTCGGGCGAACAATTGAGTACAATTGTTTTAGCCTAACTTATAACAAAACACCACGATTTTCCTTTGGAAAATCGTGGTGTTTTACTTGCTTTTTTATATCATATATGATATAATACTGGTGTGGGAGATAGGGAGAGTCTCCAAAAAACATTGAAAAATAGATAAAATATCTTCTTCTTGAAAATCGCTGCCAACAGGTTGCAATTTTCGAGGGGAAGAGAGTGATGAGCTCTGCCGAAGCGTCTAGTCCACGCATCGCAAATATTCCTCTCATAATAAACACTATTATGAAAATACTTCGAAGCATTGGACTCGGTATTGCAATCATCACTTTAAAGCTCGTCGTGCCTGATATTTGGCACGCACTTGAAGCTACCCTCATTACGTTCTTTAACACTTTGCAAAAGATTCTCGCTGCTACACCAGGAGATGTTTTGCAAAGTAATGTGATTGCCTTTCCTCAAATACCTAAATAGTGTTTGATGGGCACACAAGTTTATAAAAGCCGCTTTGCATACGCAAGCGGCTTTATCATTTTTCTGTCATTCCGGACTTGGTCCGGAATCCAGTCGGTAGAATATGTAATTGAGATAACAAATTCCTTGATAGCAGAGTTGTTAACTCTGAAATTCTGTTGATACTCTTTCAGACTGGATTCCGACCTCCGCCACAAGTATTTTTCTGGTGAAAAATCTTCTGGCCACACCTCAGCTCGTCAGCTTCCGGTCTTGCAGTCGGGTCCTACCCCGACTTCACGGAATGACAATTCTTTTGTTTTTCATATACATCTGCTATCCTAATCACTAATGATCAAAAAATTTGGATTTAAAATCGAAAAGAAACTTGAAAACTCACTTGGTCGTGTTGGGGTCATTTCCACTCCTCATGGTGAAATCGAAACTCCTGCTTTTGTGACCGTTGGAACAAAAGGAACTGTCAAAGCTCTTTCTCCGGAACAGGTGAAAGATTTAGGAGCGCAAGTTGTTCTTGCAAATACATACCACCTATATCTTCAGCCTCACGATTATGTTATCCGTGATGCTGGAGGAATTCATAAATTTATGAATTGGAGTGGGCCGACAATGACCGACTCCGGCGGCTTTCAAGTTTTCTCTCTCGGTGCTGCATATGGGAAAAATATTTCTAAAATCACAAGTGCTGAAAACGCACCACTTCTACTTCCAGAAAATGTTGAGGATGAGGTTGTGAAAATTGCAACAATTGATCACGACGGGGTTACATTTAAATCTATCATTGATGGATCTTTACACTATTTCACTCCAGAGCGATCAATTGAAATTCAGCACAATATTGGTGCAGATATTATTTTTGCTTTTGACGAATGCACATCACCAAATGAACCACTAAGATATCAACAAGAAGCACTTGATCGAACTCACAGGTGGGCAAAGAAATCTCTTGAGTATCATAAGTCAAAAGATAATTCAGAGAGACAAGCTTTGTTTGGAATCGTTCAAGGTGGGCGATTTGAAGAGCTTCGAAAAGAAAGTGCAAAAGTATTATCTGATATGGATTTTGATGGATATGGTATCGGTGGCTCATTTGCAAAAGAAGATATGGGCACAGCAGTGAAGTGGGTAAATGAAATTTTGCCAGAAGAGAAGCCGAGACACTTATTGGGGATTGGAGAGCCAGAAGATTTGTTTATGGCGGTGGAAAATGGTTGTGACCTTTTTGATTGTGTTGCTCCAACTAGAATTGCAAGAAATGGGCAGGTATATACAAATAACGGAAAAGAAAATTTATTAAACAGCAAATTTATGGAGGACTATACGCCAATAGATTCAGATTGTGGGTGCTATGCTTGCAAAAATTACACCAGAGCCTACCTAGCACATTTATTTCGAGCTAAAGAAATGTTTGCTGCAACACTGGCCTCGATTCACAATTTACATTTCATAATTAACTTAGTTAAAAAAATGAGAGCATCAATTCTCGATGGAACTTTTTTTGAGTTTAAGAAAACATTTTTGAGTGAGTATAAAAAATAGTAACACATATTACTCTGTGTTTGAATTAATCAGGACAATCCTTTTTGTGTGATCATATTCACGAGATTCATTGCTTTCTCTTTATTCATTTTGTGTGAATGTCTTTTGGAAGTGTAAACTTTACACTGTAATGTTACACTTTTTGACAAAAACGTTGAAATAATTTATATTGTCATTGTTATGAAAGGTAATAAAAAGCAAAAAAATAAAGGATTAGATTCAAATAGAGATGAGTCTTACCCTCAAACCAGACCTGGCAGACCAACATTTGGGTGTAACCCTAATGACTTCTCTGCCTCTTCACCCCAGGCTAGTGAAGAAGCTTCCTGGCAACGGAGAGTAGACAAGATCAATCGGGGTGAAGATCCTGACCGCTAAATACCAAGAGACTTCATAATATGTTAAACCGCGAGTACACACAATGGAAAGCGGTTTTTTTAATGTTTTTTCTATGAATATAAAAAATCGTTTTTGGAGAAATATAAAAACAGAATTAAGAATTGGGGATCAAGTATTCCTAATTTAAGAATTATGAATGATAAAGATTGGGTGGATTTGTATTTATTCTTAATTCATAATTCTATTCCAAAAGGTGGACATTTTGCTGTTTTGTTGTATCATATCTCAGGACTAGGCAGTCCTTTTTTAAAATCAAACTCTAAAAGAAAGATATTACAGATGATAGGTTCTTCAGTTTTAAGTGTTCGCCAAGCCCTGGATTTTCGTGGGTACGAAAATTTCGATAGGTATATGCCAGAAGATAAAAGCGAGCAAGTGTGGTTTAAGCTCATTGATCTAGAAACTAGGGAAATTGCTAATAAGAAAAAAGTCGCGATGACCCTAGCTGAGGCAGATTCAAAAAATGCAAAAATTCGTGACACGAATCATGCTTGGGTAAGGTTCTAAACCTTTCAACGTAGTCAACTCTCAGATTTCAATCTGGGAGTTTTTTTATCCATCTTGAGGCTTAGCCTCAAGATGGATAAAGAAAAAAGCACACAAACTTGTGTGCTTACTCGTGACCACACCAGAAGCGTCGGCCTTCTTCTTGGTTTCTTTTTTCTATGTCTTTGCTATATTTTGCCACTGTCTGTTGAGCAAAAATCCTTGATCTTTCGATTATTGCTTCAACATCAGTACTTCCAGGCCTTCCTTTTCTTATTTGTTGTTTTGTCTTAGGCATTGTCTTTCCTTTCCAAAATGACAATAGCACCAAAATAGGGTAATATCAAGATATATTTAATGACGGAAATTGCATCTTCTGTCATCCTCGCGAATGCGGGGATCCAGGTTCGAATTTTCAGACTGGATTCCCGCCTCCGCGGGAATGACAATGCGGGAACACGTGGTCATTAGATGAATAATTTATGGCTAATAAAATTTTTAAATTAAAAAGTGAATACAAACCTGCTGGAGATCAGCCAAAAGCTATTTCGGAGCTTATTTCTGGTATCAAAAAAGGTTATAGAGATCAAACCCTTCTAGGTGTCACAGGTAGTGGAAAAACTTTTACAATGGCCAATGTCATAGCTCAAATCGGGAAGCCTACACTTGTGATAGCTCACAACAAAACCCTTGCTGCTCAGCTCGCTCAAGAGTATAAAGAATTTTTTCCAGAAAATGCTGTGCACTATTTTGTTTCATATTACGACTACTATCAGCCAGAAGCATATATGCCAGTTTCAGATACATACATAGAAAAGGAAGCGATGATCAATGAAGAAATTTAAAGGCTTCGCCACGCTTCAACACAAGCACTGCTAAGTAGGAAAGATGTAATAATTGTCGCATCAGTTTCTTGTATATACGGACTCGGCTCACCTGAAGAATATGAAAAAGTAAATCTGAAACTTTCAGTTTCTGACAAAATTGGACGAATGGAACTATTGGGTAAACTTGTTGATGTTCATTTCGAACGAACAAACGCTGATTTGAAATCTGGGCAAATGCGAGCTGTTGGAAATACTGTGGAGGTGATGCCAGTTTCAGAACAGTATATTATTCGATTTACTTTTGATGGAAATATTATATCCTCGATATCAAAAATTGATGCAGTGACAAGACGGATAATTAGTGATGAGCGGAATATATTTATTTTTCCTGCAAAGCACTTTATTACGAACGAAGCTGAACAAAAAAGAGCTTTTGTAAGTATTAAAAAAGAATTAGACCAAAGATTAAAGGAGCTTGAAAAAGAAGGCAAAGTGCTCGAGGTTGAAAGATTGAAAAGAAGAACCACATACGATCTTGCAATGATAAGAGAGGTTGGGTATTGTAATGGCATTGAAAATTATTCTCGACATTTTTCAGGAAAGAAAAGTGGTGAAGCACCAGATACTTTGCTTTCATATTTTCCAAGAAATGAAAAAGGTGAGCCAGAATTTTTGACTATTATAGACGAATCACATGTTACTGTTCCGCAAATAGGGGGAATGTTTGCTGGTGACCAGTCCCGAAAGAAAACTCTTATTGATTATGGTTTTCGTCTACCATCAGCTGCTGATAACAGACCTCTCAAGTTTGATGAATTTCAAAAGAGAGTTGGTCAGGTTTTATACACTACCGCTACGCCTGGAAAATATGAGCTTGAACACAGTAAGCATGTGGCACAGCAAGTTATTCGCCCTACAGGGCTTCTTGATCCTATTGTAGAGGTGAAGCCAATTATTGAGAGTGGAAAATACCGAGGACAGATATTTGATTTTATTGAAGAAGCAGAAAAGGTGATTGCTAAAAAAGAAAGAGCAATAGCCACAACCCTCACAAAGAAAATGGCTGAAGATTTGAGTGAGTATCTTTCTGAGAAAGGTATTGCATCAAAATATTTACACAGTGATATTAAAACAATTGAGCGAATTGAATTGCTATCAGCTTTTCGTCGAGGTGAGTTTGATTGTCTTGTGGGTGTAAACCTGCTTCGAGAAGG
>CAZTQI010000003.1:0-19895 GCA_964615805.1 uncultured Candidatus Saccharibacteria bacterium
GGCGTCGTTTCAGGGTATTTTTACCTGTTTTGGTTTTTGACCTAACAAGAAAACCGTGTGATTTGGCTCTTTTTATTTTTTTTGGGTTATATGTTTTTGACATGAAATATAGTTGTTAACAGGATATACACATATTATTAACACAATTCAATGTTTTTTACAAGTGTCTAAGTTTTCTTTTGGGGATATAATGATAGTCACTTATGGAAGGACTAAACAACCAACACCTTTGGACACAAACGCTTGTTCAAGTAGAACTGCAGGTTTCTAAGGCTAATTTTAGCACTTGGTTTAAGGATACTTTTATTATTAAAATAGAAGACAACTGTGTTTATCTTGGTGTTCCAAACCCTTTCGTTAGAGATTGGCTCCTCAACAAGTATCACAAAATGATACTTAAAATACTTCGTGACATATCAGAGAGTGTTAGGGGTATTGAGTATCAAATATCAAAAAACACACAGAAAAAGGTTGAGATTTTAACTCCACAAAACACAAACGAGGATACTTGTGCCACAAAACTTCCACTCAACGAGCATTACATAAACAAAGAAGACGGTTTAAATCCAAAATATACTTTTGATAATTTTATAATAGGTCCCTTTAACGAAAACGCTCATGCTGCCTCCCAAGCTGTTTTAAAAAACCCAGGACACTCATATAATCCTTTGTTTATACACGGAAACACAGGTTATGGTAAAACACACCTCATTCAAGCAATAGGTAACTACCTTAAAAAAACCTTCACCGATATTAAAGTTCACTATACAACATCTGATCGTTTTACATCGGACTATATTGCTTCTATGCAGGGTTCAAGAATCAATCAATTTAAGGAAAAATATAGAAAATATGACGTGTTAATCATGGATGATATTCAATTTTTAAACAAAAAAGAAGCAACTCAAAATGAATTGTTTCACTTATTTAATACTCTCCACGAAAACAACAAACAAATAATATTTTCTTCAGATATGCACCCAAACTTGATTCCGGACGTTGCAGAAAGGCTTAAGTCTCGTTTTAATCAGGGTATTATTATAGATATTCAAGCCCCAGACCATGAATCTAGGGCGCAGATCATAAAAGCAAAGGCGAGAAGCTTAAATGTTATATTAAGTGAAGAAATAATCACATATTTAGCAGATGTTGTAGAGGGTAATATCAGAGAACTAGAAGGTGTTGTTAACACACTTCTTTGCCAAACCCAACTAAAAAACAGGGATTTAACAATTTTGGATATAAAAAACCTAATAAAAACAACCTCAAGACCCAAAAAAGCTGCTTCAATAAAAGATGTCATCAAAACAATTGCAGATTTTTATAATATCCCAGAGGAAGACATATTAAACAAAAACAGAAGAAGGGAAGTGGTTAGACCAAGACAAATAACAATGTATATACTTCGTGAGGTTTTTAATATATCCTACCCCACAATAGGTGAAAAAATGGGAGGAAAGGACCACACAACAATAATGTATTCTTGTGATAAAATTAAAACAGCAATGAAAGTTGATAGTCTTTTATCTCAAGAAATCAGCCAACTTATCGGATTGTTGAGGGTTTAAATCTGTGGATAAGGTGTGTATAAAGGGAGGGAAAAGTATGGGGGAATCGTGTTAATAAAAAAACCTAATTGTTAGTAAAATAAGATATTTTTAAAAGACGCACATTTTATAAAAGATAGTGAACAGTAAACAAAGTATTTTTTAACAAAAATACATAGTACTGGAGCCACAGAAAGAGATATCCACATATCCACAGTGCATAATTATATTAATAAGTATTTATATAAATAAATAATATATATGAAATTTGAATGTTTAATAGAAAAACTAAAAGAAGCTGTTCAAAGAGTTGAGAAGACTACACAAAAAAACACAACTCTCCCGATTCTCTCTTGCCTACTTCTTGTTGTTGAAAAAAATACATTAACCATTAAAGCAACAAACCTAGATCTAGGAATAGAATTTTCTATTCCTGTGAAGACACAAAAGGAGGGGTCTGTTGCTGTCTCAGCCTCAATTTTTTCACAATTTCTCTCAGGTGTGGCAGGTGAAAAAAATATAACCCTATATCTTGAGGAAAACACTCTACATCTCGAGACTAATAATAGTAAAACAACCATAAAAACACTTCCAATCGATGATTTTCCAATAATCCCTAGGGTTGATGAAGGGAAAGAGTTTGACATAGAAGCGAGAGATTTTGTAAAAGGACTAAAGGCTGTTTGGTATTCAGCGTCTATTTCAAGTATAAAGCCAGAATTATCAAGTGTTTATATTTACGAAAGCGCCAACGACCTAGTTTTTGTTGCCACAGACTCTTTTAGACTTGCAGAAAAGAAGGTAAAGTGCAAAAAAGCTGTAGATATGCCAGCTATTTTAATTCCAAACAAAAACGTGGCCGAAATAATAAGGGTGTTGGAAAATGTTGAAGAAGATGTAACTTTAACAATAAGTAGTAATCAAATAGTTTTTACATCGGCTGTTTTTTATCTAACATCTAGGGTTGTAGAGGGTAATTTTCCAGACTATAAGCAAATTATTCCAAAAGAATTTACAACAAATGCTGTTATGTTAAAAGCAGAGCTACTAAACTCTTTAAAAGCAACAAACACATTCCTCGATTCTTTTAATCAGGTTAGGTTTTTGATTGAAAAAAAATCCAAAAAAATAGAAATAAGTGCAAAAAATGGAGAGGTTGGACAAAACACAGTATCTGTAAATGCTGTTTTGGAAGGAGGGGATGTTTCTGTTGGTTTCAACTACAAATACATAGTTGATTGTTTCCAATCCATCGAATCCGACAGTGTGTCCTTAGATTTTTCTGGTTCAAACAGACCGCTGGTAATCAAAGGTGTTTCAGATAACAGTTTTTTATATCTGGTAATGCCGATGAACCGATGATAATGTAAAATTAAAAATGTAAAATGTAAAATTGGAATTCGTAAATTAATTAAAAATTTAAGTTATGCAAGGCAAAAATATACAAAAAAGAACATACGATTTTGCTGTTGCAATTGTTAGGTTTGGTAAAACTTTAGATAAGAACCCGTCTTCCCAAGTTCTTTCAAAGCAAATAATAAGGAGCGGAACTAGTGTTGGGGCGAATGTTATGGAAGCTCAAGCAGGAAGCAGTAGGAAGGATTTTGTAAATTATATATATTATGCATTAAAGTCTGCTAATGAAACAGTATTTTGGTTGGAGCTTATAAAAGATACTGAAAACATTAATATTTCTGAAATTGAAAGCTTACATAGAGAATGCGTGGAACTAACTAAAATTTTAGGATCTAGTCTCGTTACTCTCAAGAAGAACTAGTTACTTTGTGTATTAATTTTACATTTTACATTTTTAATTTACATTATTTTGGAACACATTTCCTTTTTTTTAAAAAAGTTTGAGAATTTGGGGGCAAGAGAGTTTCTTATTAAGGAAATTGTTGTTGATGTTGTTGAAAAAAAATGCGGAATAAAAATTTCAACAAAAGACGTGCTCTATGATAGGGGAACTCTCACTATAAAAGGCTCCAGAAGCCTCAAGAGCGAACTTTTTATGAACAAAGCAGAGATTGTTGAGGAGATAGAAAAAAACCTCACCAGAACGAAGGTGGGGCGAATCATATAAGTTAAAAGTTTATAAAGTTATAAAGTTTGTAAAGTTAAAATACCACACCTTCCAGTGTGGTATTTTGTGTTTACTTTCAACTTTATGAACTTTATGAACTTTAAACTAGTAACTTTTCAATTTAGTTAACACTAAATTGAAAAGTTGCTGTTGCTGAATTTTGAACAGAATCATAGATAACAACCCTTAATTCATTCTGGTTTGTTATTGAGTCGACATTTTTGGGAGTAAAACTGTATTTGTTGTTTGTTAATGTTCCCACTAAAACATTGTTGATAAAAACACTGCTTTTTACTATTGGGAATTTTGCTTTAACGTTTGTTGTTATTTCAATTCTTTCATCAGAACTATAATCACTTTTTTCCTGTGAATCTATTGATATCGAAGGCTTTGAATCCGGAGTATGAACATCATCGTATGATGTTGGTGGGTTGTAAGGAGATAGGAAATTTGATCCATTTTGTGACGCCCAAATTCTCACAGAATACTCCCATCGAGCAAACTGAGGGTCGTTGTTTGGGTTTGATGGATGCTCAAAGAAATTATTTTTTGAAACCCAATACAAAATATCGTGTATGTCATTGTTTACAACTTCTTGTTTAAGTTCGTTTGGGGTAAATTCCGTTGCTAATTTTCCTGAAATTTTATCAACAACATAACTTTGTCCACCTTGCCATTTTCCACGAAGCACTGGAGCGCCTTCATATGAGGTGTTTACTTCTGGTGATTCAAAACTATCATTCGGTGTCGCCTTAATAACTTCCTGCATAAAAGCATTCCACATTGGAGAAATTATTAATCCAGCTACCTTTTTTTCCATCGGTTTATTGTCGTTGTTTCCTGCCCAACCACCCACAGCAACGTTTGGTGTGTAACCAATTGTCCAAACATCTCTGTAGTTGTTGGTGGTACCTGTTTTTACAGCCACATCGTGTCCAGGGAAATATAGAGGAGAAGTTGCTCCATAAGAAGGAATTCTTGCGCTGTTATCGTTTAAAATATCAGAAATTAAAAGAGTTGTTTGTTTTGGTAAAACCTCTTTTGATTTTTTTTCATACTTTTCCACAACGTTTCCAGACTTGTCCTTTATCTCAAGAATTGGTGTGTGTGGATTATAAACACCTTTATTTGCAAATGTCGCATAGGCTGTTGTCATCTCAAGTGGGGTGACCTCACCACCTCCAAGGACAAGAGTTAGTCCGTAACGGTTTGGGTCCGCGAGGGTTGTAATACCCATACTTTTTGCTGTTGCGATAGTGTCTTTAATACCTGCTAAATATAAAACCTTAATAGCTGGAATGTTAATAGACTCAGCTAAAGCACTGCGTAGTGTCATAGGACCTCTAAACTTGTTGTCGAAGTTGTCTGGTGCATAACAGTCTGCGTTGTCCGAGAAGTCGTTTGGCTCACAGTTTGTTGAAAACTGTGTCTTTAAGTCAAAGACAACTGTCTCTGGCCTTAGTCCTTTATTAAAAGCTGTCGCATAAGCAAAGGGTTTAAAGGTCGAACCAGGCTGTCTTTTTGCTGTTGCAATATTGTATTTACCATCAATGTTTTCATCAAAATAATCTCGGGAACCAACCATTGTAAGAATTTGACCTGTTTTTGTATCCACAGCAACAAGACTTGCGTTTGAAGCCTTAAATTTTTGCTCATTTTCAAGTGCGTATTTTTTTACAATCTCTTCACCCTTTGCTTGAAGATTATAATCAAGTGTTGTTGTTACAACATAACCACCCTCATCAAATGTTCCTTCTCCGTATTTATCATCTAAATATTGTTTAACAAAATCAACGAAATGAGGGGCTTTTATAGAGTTGTTTGCCCTAGGAATAAAGTTCACTGTTTCAGAAACAGCTTTAGAATAATCATCTTTACTAATTGAGCCCGCATCTAACATTTTTTTTAGAACTAAGTTTTTTCTAGCGTCTAACTCATCTTTATGTTTACCATATGGTGAATAATAGCTGGGAGCTTTTGGTAGTGCTGCTAGGTACGCTGATTCTGCCAAACTAACATCTTTAGCTTTTTTCCCATAGAATGATTGACTTGCTTCCTCCACACCATACATACTTCCTCCCCAAGGGCTTTCGTTTAAATACAGAGCAAGAATCTCGTCTTTTGAGTATTTTTGTTCAAGTTTTAATGCCAATATAATTTCTTTAAGTTTTCTTGTTGGTGTTTTGTCTCCTGTAAGTAATGTGTTTTTTACAACCTGTTGAGTAATTGTTGATCCGCCTTGGCTAATACCAAAAGAGAATATGTTTGCAATAAAGGCTCGTAAAATTGCCAATGGGCGAACCCCTTTATGTGTGTAAAACGAAACATCCTCAATCGCAATAAGGGCTTTTGGCACAGTGGGAGCTATTTCACTAAGTGGAACAACCGTTCTTTTTACGTCTTGATTTACATCATAAAGCACGATTTTACCTGTTTTGTCGTAAATTTTTGTTGACTGCAAAACCTTACGCTGATCAATAGATTGAAGGTTTGGAATATCTAAGGTGGATGCCCAAACAATACCGATTCCTAGGCAAAAAATACCAAAAGCCACAAAGAACAAGACGGCGTTTTTAAAGCTCTTAAAAGGTGTTTTTTTCATATATCTATTATTAAAATTTGTCCATTCCTCGGACTTGTGAAATTTATTTTTCATTGCATATATCATAGCATAAAAAGACAAAAATCTCTTTCTGTGGTACAGTTTTTATATGAAATTTATATTGGGCAAAAAAGTAAAAATTGAAACAAGTATTAATAAAATCGAAGATTTTTTATCTCGCGGGGTTGAAAATGTCTACCCCAATAAGGAATTTGTTAAAAAAGTACTAAATTCTAAAAAAAAACAAAAAGTATATTTGGGAATAGACCCCACCGGACCAAACTTACATCTTGGACACTCAATACCGCTCAGGAAACTAAAAAGCTTGCAAGAATTAGGACATGAAATTATTTTATTGGTGGGTGATTTCACTGCTATGATTGGTGACCCCACAGATAAAAGTGCAGTTAGAAAACAGCTAACAAGAAATGAGGTTTTGGCGAATTGTAAAAACTACAAAAAACAAATTGGAAAAATAATTTCGTTTACAGGAGCAAACCCCGCAAAATTTGTTTTCAATTCAAAATGGTTGGCAAAGATGAATTTTGAGGATGTCTTAAACCTGGCTTCTCGAGTGACTGTAGATCAAATGTTGAAAAGAGACATGTTTGAAAAAAGAATGGCAGAAAACAAACCTCTTTCTATACACGAACTAATGTATCCTTTAATGCAGGGGTATGACAGCGTGGCTATGAATGTAGATGGGGAGATTGGTGGTAACGATCAAACGTTTAATATGTTAATGGGAAGAGAGCTTTCAAAAGAATTAATTAAAAAAGAAAAGTTTGTTATAACAACAAAACTTTTGGTTGATAGTGGTGGAAAAAAAATGGGAAAAACAGAAGGCAACATGGCAATACTTACTGATTCCCCAAGTGATATGTTTGGAAAGGTGATGAGTTGGACAGATGGTATGATCATCTCTGGTTTTGAACTCTGCACGGATGTTTCTTTATTAGAAATAGAAAAATATCAAAAGGAATTAGATGAAGGAGAAAACCCAAGAAACATAAAAGTAAAATTAGCAAAAGAAATTGTTAAAATATATCACAATGAAAAAGATGCAAAATTGGCCGAAGAAGATTTTGTAAACACTTTTAGCAAAGGGGGAGTACCAGAAGATGTTTCAGAGATAAAAGTTTTAAAAGATGAAAAAATGGCAGACGTGCTTTTGAAGGCGGGAACAGTTGAATCAAAAGGCGAGTGGAGGAGGTTGGTTTTGCAGGGGGGTGTTTCAAATGCAGAAACCGACGAAAAAATAACATCACCAGATGAAGTCGTAAAAAATATTACGTTGAAAGTGGGGAAGAGGAGGTTTGTTAGATTGATTTTGGAATAGATTCATGATTCAAGATTTATGATTCAGGAATAGTAAAAAACATCAAACTTAGAAAGTTTGATGTTTTTGTTTGTGATGAATTTATTCTTAAATCTTAAATCCTATATCATAAATCCATCCAACTACTCCTCATAATCATTAAAATCTGAAAATCCATCATCCAAATCATCAGCATCATCCGCGTCCTCATTTTCCATGTCTAGTGGATCTTCAACAATAACACCAGGAATCTCAGCATCTAATGCAAGCGGATCAACCACAGCAAGAACTGCTGGATCCACATCCTCAACCTCATCTGATTCAAAATCAAGTGAACTAAATGTGTTTTCACCTAATTCATCCTCATCTTTTATGTTATCTTCATCACTCATTTTATTTGCAAAATTTATTATATTTATAATTTTCTATATTTGTAACAAATGTAGATTATTTTGCAAGGGGGGAGATATCCACAGAAGGTGAGTTAAAAGTTGAAAGTATAAAGTTGAAAGTTGAATTCAAAACAACATTCAAAAACCTTAACAAATATCAGGTTTATATTATGTAAGTTTTTTTGTTTAGAAATTATAAGGGGTACGATTAATCGTACCCCACGTAACCACTTTATACTTTAAACTTTATACTTTTAACAAACTTTTTTTGTACGCAAAAAAAGTTAATCCCACTGCGATCGCATCATATTCATCATCGTGTTTTATTTCCTTTTCTAGTTTAATTAGCAAGGGAATCATTTTTATTATAGCTTTCTTGTCGCAATGACCATCACCAGCAACAGCGCTTTTTATTTGGGGTGGAGAAAATTCGTGTATAGAAAGATTATTTCGAGCACCTTCATATAGTATTACCCCACGCGCCTCAGAGACAAGCATTACTGTTTTGTGGTTTGTGGTTAGAAAGAGTGTTTCTATTGCGAGAGCTTCAGGTTTGAACTTTTCTATAACATTAGAAATTTCTTGCCCTAAAAGAAAAAGTCTTTCAGCGTGAGTGTTTGTTGTTTTTGTTTTGAAGCATTCAGAAAAAAGGAGTGTTTCTTTTCTGTCACCTTTGTTTTTTTCAAGCACAGCTATATCGAGCCTTTCGTATCCGGGGTCTATCGCAAGTATTCTCATTGCTCTAGTGTAAAGTTAAAAATGTAAAATGTAAAATGACACAAAACAAGGAATGTATTCATGACTATATTTTGTGTCATCCTCGCGAATGCGGGGATCCAGTATTTTACCGATTATATAATAAAAAACCAACCTTTATTGGGCTGGTTTTGGCTGTTCGATTCTTGGCAGATCAAGCTTGATAAAATTTGGGTCGTCTGTTGGTATGACAACCCAACCTTGATTTTGTAGTGGTCCACAAACAATTTCTCTCGCTTCCCTCTGGCGAGTCCACGAGTTTTGTTGTGGCGGAAAAGGAATACACACCGGAAAAGAATCACCTTTGAAATCCCTATCCAATACTTTGTGGGTGTGGTCTAAATATTTGTTCAAATCCAGATACACAACGTCGCTTGGAGAGGGGAGTTTAAATTCTGTCTTTTCTCTAGTAAAAAACCCTTTAGAAAATTCAAGAAGGATCAAAGCTAAAAGAATTGCTGAAAACGTAATGAGGAATTGAATGAACATGGCGGTATTTGGTTTGGTTCCGAAATCGATACTAGACGAAAAACAAAATATGTCAACAAACAAAAAATCGGGATGGTGTCCCGAATTTTTACTTTCAACTTTACAAACTTACACTATTCGACATTGGTATATACACTCTGCACCTCATCATTATCCTCTAAATCATTTGTTAGTTTTTCTAAGGTGATCAAATCTTCATCAGAAAGGTCTACTGTCATATTTGGAACCCACTCCATATTTTCTCGAGTAAATGCCCAACTTGCGGAGCCTGGTGTTGCAATTTGAAAACCATTTTTTGAAAGAATGTGTTTAACTTCTTGTGCCGCTTTGTTTCTGTTTTCGGTAAGCGCGTCGATCATAATTGCGCATCCTCCAGGGCCATACGCCTCGTAGGTGATAGCTTCCATCTGATCTGCTCCAGATTCACCTCCTTTTTTTACAGCCCGCTCAATAACATCTCTAGGCACGTTTTCCTTTTTTGCTCTATCAATAGCTGCTGTAAGAGAAGGGGATAACAAGTTTGCCCCAGCTTTCTTTGCTTCCATGGCAATAAGGCGAGCGTATTTAGAATAAACCTTACTTTTTTGTCCGTCGGATTTTCCCTTCTGCACTCGAATTTGAGACCATTTATTATGTCCAGACATGTTTTTGAATAGAATTATGAATTAAGAATTAGGAATTAAGAATAAATTCCACATATTCTGATTATACTCATCAATAAAGTTTTGGCTAGCTTTTAAAATAAATAAGAATGTGAGCCGATTTCAACTAAAATCAAAACCATTTTTTCTTTTTCAATTTTATAAACCAAAAGTACATCTGCTCGAACATGACATTCTCTATGGTTCACATATTCACCATGTAGAGGGTGGTCCTTGTAGTCTGCTGATAATTTATGGCCACTGGCTAAAGTGTTAATTACAACAGACGCTTCCTTAATTATCTTCTTACCACCAACACTCCCATTGATTCTTTTAGAGCTTTTCAGAAATGCTTTTGTCTTGTAAATCCTATACATTTTACTTTAATATATCTTTGAACATTTCCTCCGCGGTATTATAACTTTTTCCCTTCAAAGCCTCAGCTACTTCTTTGTCCCACTTGGCGCGAATAGCTCTTCGTTTTGTACTAGGGGTGAAGGGAAGGCCATCTTCGATAATCACTTGATTTAAAAAGATTTTAATAGCGGTGGACATATCCATACCAAGACCCGCCAGTGTTTTAATCGCTTTCTTTTTTGTTGCGTCTTCAATTCTTATGTTTATTGTAGTCATAACTCTAGTATATACAAAGTGCGCACAGGTGTCAATCAATCCGCACACTAACATTAGCATTGTTGCACCCTATTTTTTAGATATTTTTAAGCAAAAGGTAAGTTTGCGATAATGATGGTCGCAAGGAGATGTAAGAATTTGCAACAAAAAATAATGCCAATGTTAGTGTGCGGATAAAGAAAAACCAGTCGAATCGTCAACTGGTTTTGAGTTTGATATAACCTTGCTCAACCGCTGTGTTGAAAAACCCTCTTGCTACTTCAGACTTCGCCAGTGCTCTTGCTAGAGCTTGGCTAATTGTCATTTCCTCTGCCCGAGTTTTTTTGTTCAGTACTCCAGGTTGTAAAGTTTGCTCTCCGCACTTTTTCCATTCTTCTGCGTCCATAAATAGCTTTCTTTTGTACATCGAGATAAATTTCCCGAATCTGTTTTTCAGCTTACTCCAGCAAATGATTTCTGGCAAGAAAAAACACCCTTCGGTCTGTCATTCCCGCGAAGGCGGGAATCCATGAAGATTCAATTTCGGGGACTGGATTCCCGCCTTCGCGGGAATGACAGAAATAAAGACTAAATTGATTTTGTATATTCAACCCCTAAATGATTGTATCCAGCTTCAGTAACGATACGCCCCCGTGGAGTTCTCTCTATAAATCCAATTTGTAAAAGATATGGCTCGTTAAATTCTTCAATAGTTGCTTCCTCTTCAGAAAGAGACATTGCAAGAGTGTTTAGTCCCACTGGGCCACCTTTAAATTTTTCTATAATGGTTTTAAGTAAATGTCTGTCGGTTTGAATTAGTCCCATTGCATCAACACCAAGAAGAGAAAGTGTCTCCTCCACCACATCCATATCTAAATCTTTTTTATGAACCTGTGCAAAATCGCGACATCGCTTCAAAAGATAGTTTGCTGTGCGGGGGGTAGAGCGACTCCTTTTTCCAATTTCGTGAGCAGCCTCCTCGGTGATTTTTATTCCAAGAATTTTTGCAGAACGCATAATAATTTCTCGAATTTCGTCATGAGAATAAAACTCTAGTTTAAAAACTCCTCCAGAGAAACGCGAACGAAGAGGGGAGGATATCATTGCTATTCGTGTGGTAGCAGCCACAAGTGTAAAAGGTGGGAGCTCAAGTTGTATTGTCCTAGCTGCGGGCCCTTTGCCAATAATAATATCAAGCACACCAGACTCCATCGCCGGGTAAAGAATTTCTTCAACAGTTTTGTTTAATCTGTGTATTTCATCAATAAATAAAATATCCCCAGCAGAAAGGTTTGTAAGTATTGAAGCGAGGTCACCAATTTTTTCAATTGATGGGCCTGAAGTTACTTTCATTTGAGCCCCAATTTCTTTTGCGATTAAATGAGCGAGAGTTGTTTTACCTAAACCTGGGGGTCCATAAAAAATAACATGCTCAGGTGGATGTTTACGTTCCTTCGCCGCCTGAAGAAGGATATTTAAATTATCTTTGATGTTTTTCTGCCCAACATATTCTTCCCACATCGCAGGACGAAGAGTTTGGTCGAGAAAGAGTTCGTCTTTTTCAGGGCTTTTTATGGGGTCTTTTGACATTATGGTTATATTATATAGCAGAAAGTAGTAAGTGGTAAGTAGTGGGTAGTAAGTAGTTGGTAGTGAATCAGCCCCGCACCCAAAGGGCGCGGGGCTGTGTTGAATTTTCTACGGACTACAGACTAAAAACTATCGACTACCCCAAACGCTTGACAGAAAAACTGTTCTGTGCTAACATACTAACAGAGCCAAAAGTTGGCTTTTTATGTTGCCTTTACATTCAAACTATAAATCTCTAAGCAATTAAGTGTTCCGCATTTATTGGCTTTTCTTCGAGGACATTC
Source organism: uncultured Candidatus Saccharibacteria bacterium (assembly GCA_964615805.1). GTDB lineage: Bacteria > Patescibacteriota > Minisyncoccia > Phycocordibacterales > CAIZIN01 > CAIZIN01. Next base: position 12,315 of record CAZTQI010000003.1, read on the forward strand.
TGGTTTCCTTTTGGTTCACTGGAATTATCCTTAGAAGCATAGTCTCGCTTCTCACATCTGGTGAAAAGTATTGCTTGGAGATTTGTGGTCTGAAATTTAAAAACGTTTCACTTCGTGTGGAACGTTTTTTTTGTTCCCACATTTTTTATATTACTCAGATTTCATTTAAAGGCAAACTTTAAACTGGGGAAAACTTTTTTGTGTACAAAAATAGTTTGTAGTAGGTAGTTGGTAGTCAGTAGAAAATTCAAAATATACACCACAATAAGTTTTGTGTATTCATAACTACCAACTACGGACTACTTACTACCAGCTAAATTACGCTTCGCGCAAATCCACCACTCTCTCTAATTCAACCAATGTAGTTTTTCCTTGCAGTAATTGAATAACTCCATATTCTCGAAGGCTCGGTATTCCTTGTGGGTGGGCAGCAATTTTTATATCACGCTCACTGGGGTTTGTTCGAAGAAGCTCTTCGATGCTTGCGTCTGTTTTAATGCCCTCATACAAACCAACTCTTCCTTTATATCCTGTTCCATTACATTTTTCACAACCTACCGCTTCGTAAATTTTTCCAACAGGTACTCTTTCTGCAGGGTCATATATACCTTCCACAATTGATGTAATAAGTGTCTTATAATTTTCTGGAATATCTACTTCTTTTTTACAAAACTCACACACACATCTAACAAGTCTTTGTGCTAAAGAAAGTGTTACAGCAGAGGTGATTAGTTTGGGATCTACATCCAGATCTATGAGGCGGGGAAATGTTCCGGCGGCATTGTTTGTGTGGAGTGTTGAAAACACAAGGTGGCCTGTTTCCGCAGCTTGTATTGCTGTTTCCGCTGTTTCTTTGTCACGAATTTCTCCAACCATGATAATATCTGGGTCCTGTCGCAATGCTGCTCGAAGGCCTGAAGCGAAAGTATAACCTCTTTTTGTGTCTGTTTGGGTTTGTACAATTCCAGCAAGATGATATTCAATAGGGTCTTCAATGGTAATAACTTTTACTTGAGAAGATTGAACTTTGGCCAAAAGCGCATAAAGAGTAGTTGTTTTTCCAGACCCTGTTGGTCCTGTTGTAAGGATCATTCCGTTTGGTTTACCGGCTTCATGCATAATCACATCAAAAAGTTTTTTTGGAATACCAAGCTCTTCAAGTGGAACTTGAATACTCTTAGGATTCAAAATACGCATCACAACAGACTCGCTATATGCCCCCGGCAAGATTGAGCTACGTATTTCAATATCCGTGTCATAAATTCTCACACTAAAACGCCCATCCTGAGCAACTGATTTAATGTTCAACTTCATTCCAGAAAGAAGTTTTATTCTAGAAAGAAAAAGTTCGTGTGTTTCGTGGTCGATTTGTAAAATATCTTGAAGCACACCATCGAGTCTATATCTTAATCGAACAGATTTTTCTTCTGGCTCCACATGAATATCAGATGAACCTGTTGCAATGGCTCCAGCCATAACAATTTCAACAATTCTAGAAATTTTCGAAGATTTTTTCATTGAGAGCACATCTTGTATTTTTATTTTAATGTCTTCAATTGTTCTTACTTCTTTGAGTAGGTTTGCAATCTCATCATTTGAAACATCAATAGAGCCAGCTTTTGTTTCCATTGCAAATGAAAGGTCTTTGTATCGAGACCATGCCTTATCTAAACTTGCTTTTGAAACCATGTAGACCACAAGTGAATAACCTCGGTCTTCTAGACTTTTTAAAATAAGTTTAGTTTCTTGTGAGTTTGGAGAGAGGATCGCAACACTAAGTTTTTTTCCAACACTTTCAAATACTGCAATTCCAGATCCTCTAGCCTCCTTTTCTGGCACCAATCTTAATGCATCGGTGTTGATAACAACAACAGATAGGTCAATGTAATGCAAGCCATACTTTGATGAAAGTATTTGTGCTAAATCTTCCTCTTCTTGCCCTAGTAGGGTTTTAATTTTTTGATTTTGTTTGTCTTCGTCGAATTGAATAGTCATGTTGTGTATATTATACATCACTTCGTGATAATTTTTAATTTTGTAATTTTTAATTTTTAAATAGGGGGGGTCCTTCGGAAAACCCCTTCCACCCAAACCAACTTTACAAACTTTCAGCTTTTAAACTTTATAAACTATCTTGCTTGACAAAAAGACCCTTTGGTGCTATAATAGAAAAAGATCAATAGAGGGCAAAATAGCCCTCGAAAACACAGAAAATCAACCAACCAACCAAGAAAGACAAGACAATACAATGAAAATGTACTTTAACATGTTAGTCGCCACTTTCGTGGCAATCCTCACCTCGTCCTGCATGTATAACAACCAATCTACTGGCGGAGGGGGTGGAACTCGCATCGTACGGCATGACTCACCAAAAGTGAAGTCGGCCTCAGCTGTCTTCGGCAATCAGCCGATGAACCCCACTCGGGACGCTGTCCAATCCACTTGGGGGGCAACAATGTCCTCCGAGTATTGGTACAACGACGCTCGCCGAGGTGATCGTGCACTACTTCAGCGCACATCACCCAATGAGCCTGTGCTCGTCTCCCGTTCTGCGGGTTGGGTATGGCGCGCCGGTTGCTTTAACCGGGTGGTGCCTGCCGAGCCATATACGGAGGAAACTGTGGCTGTTCCAAGTAGTGGCGGTGGCACAATTTATGGTCCGAGCTATAAGCTCGACATAAATATGCCTATCACCATTATCGGTGGTGAAGGCGGTGGCTACGGTGGTTACGAGCGGCATGAATACTATCAAACCAGAGAGTATTACCAGCCGCAACGGGAATACCGCCAACCGCGATATCAAAGGCCGTCGAATGATTGTGGTCCTAATGAATATCGTCCAGACCGATCACAAGACCGTCGATGAGCATCACAGGTCCGCGTTTAACTTTTCACAGTTGCGCGGGCCTTTTTTATTTACCCTTAAAAGTTTTTGTTCACAAGAATTTTTGCACATTTGCTGTACTCGACAAATGTGTATGAGCAAAAAGTTTGAAGGGTTTACATTTCCTATTATTTATGGTAATCTATATACAGAAAAGTGTAGGCACCTTGCATACACAAAATACAGAAAAGAACCCCAAACGAAAGAAAATCGATCATGAAAACGTACATTCAAATATTGGTTGCCACTATATTGGCAACGGTTTTAAGTTCTTGTGACAACAGAGGTTCCCCAAGCTCGGGTCAAAGATACACAACATACGTACCAGCAGATAGTGGTGGCGGTGCTTATTACAACACCAACAACACCGAGGTGTATGTTGAGCGACCTTCGTACGAACGAGAATACTACCCGTCACGTAGTTGGTTCGGCGACACACCTTGGCTGAGAGCTAGTCGGCGAGACTATTGCGACTACGGTTACGGCCGAGATTATGGTTACAACTATGGCCACAGCTACGGTTATCAGAGACCTGTTTATAACTATAGCTATGATTATGGTCATAACAGTCGGAATGACTATTCATATAGTGGTAGCAGTAGGCAACCAAGCCGGCAACCTGATCATGGGCGAGTTTATCAGACCCAATCTCATAGGGACCGGAACTACACAGTGGACAGCCACCCGAAAAGGCCTCAGCCAAAGCCACATCCACCATCGCATCAACGGCCATCGAACGATTGTGGTCCGGGTAAATACCACCCAGACCGCTCGCAAGATCGGCGGTGAGTTTCATTGGTCCGCGTTTAACTTTTTACAGTTGCGTGGGCCTTTTTTCTTGCATTTTTTCTAGTTTCGTGCTATAATATTAATTAGTTTTAAGTGATGTTCTGCTGGTGTAGAAACATCAATTGTTGTTTGAAATCTCAAAAGCACTAAAAATGAAAAATATCTGGAAGCAATTTTGGAAGATGTTTAGGGGAATTCTCAAGCTTGTGCCGAAAACCTTCAAGTGGTTTTGGAAGAGAAAGTGGCTCAGCTGTTGTTTGATAGCTTTCTGGATTCTTTGTTATGTTGGGGTTGTTTCAACCTCAAGACTGGTCCGCTATTTGTCCAACGTTGGACGTACTGTGGTGGGCAGAGAGGAAGTACAAAGACCTTCGGACTCAAACACGGGTTTTGTTGTAATACCTTCTGTTGCTAATCAAAACCAACAAAGGCAGAGACTGCCACAAGTACAAACATCTGGGTCGTACACGACTCCAGTGAGAGACTTCACCCCGCAGGCACAGTGGATTGGAACTGTAAAAATGTTCCGAGACCAAAACGGGTATTTTATCACCGCTCCCGGAGTGCGTGTTAATGAGGGAGTTCCTTTCGAGGAATTTGCCCAAAAGCACCCAGACCAAGCGAGGATCATTTTGGGTCGTTGAATTCACCTCATCCCCACAAGACAGAAAAGCAAAAGCTTACTGTCTTGTGGGGATTTTTTATAGGTGGGTTTTGCGAAGCAAAACCCACCCATTCTTAACTCATAACTCTCTAAAACTTTTGAGTACAAAAGTTCGGGCGAACAATTGAATACAATTGTTTTAGGTAGCCTACCTCTTAACTCAACCCTATGCTAAAATGCGGGTATGATTCATATATCTAAAAGTCTGGAAGAAACCACAGAAATTGCAAAGGGATTTTTGAGTAATATTGCAAAAAATGGAGAATCAAAAACTGTGGCTTTTTATGGAGACCTTGGTGCTGGAAAAACAACATTTATACAAGCTCTTGCAAAAGAAATGGGAATCGAGGAGCCAACAACAAGCCCCACTTTTGTTATTCAGAAATCATACAAGCCAACCCTAAAACTTGATCAGTTCGGGCAAGCAAAATATTTTGATACGTTAATTCATATAGATGCTTATAGGCTAGAATCAGGTGAAGAGCTTTCGAAATTAAGATTTGAAGAAACTCTAAAATTACCCAAGACATTAATTTGTATAGAGTGGCCAAGTAATGTTGAAAGTGTTTTGCCAAAAGATGCGATAAAAGTGGAATGTAGGTTTGTTGATGAAACAACCAGAGAATATAATTTTTAATTTTGTAATTTTTAAATTTTTAAATTTTTAAAATAATGTTAAAATTTTTAATTTTTAAAATTGATACATTATGAAATTATTAAAAAATTGGAAATTAAAAATTAAAAAATTTGAAAAAGTGACGGGACAATAGCAAGAAAACAGATATATGAAAAATAATAAAGATAAAAAAAGGTTGGTGTTGTTAGATGTCCACGCGATTATGCATCGTGCGTATCATGCGCTTCCAGATTTTGCCACATCAAAAGGTGAACCAACAGGTGCGCTCTATGGTTTGGTCACAATGCTTACAAAAATAATTGATGAATTAAATCCAGATTATATCAGTGCTTGTTTTGACCTTCCAAAACCAACATATAGACACGAAGCCTATAAAGATTATAAAGCAGGGCGAGCAAAAACAGATGGTGACTTGGTGGATCAAATAATTCGCTCAAGAGATGTTTTCAAAGCATTCAATATTCCGATGTATGAGAAGGAAGGTTTTGAGGCTGACGATATGCTTGGAACAATTGTTGAAATAATGAAGGATGATAAAAATGTAGACATCATAATTGCCTCTGGTGATATGGACACACTTCAGCTTGTTTCTGGGGAAAAAGTGAGGGTTTATACTTTGAAAAAAGGTATTAAAGATACAATAATTTATGATGAAAAAGCTGTAGAGGAAAGATTTGGTTTTGGTCCGCTTCTTTTGCCAGATTACAAAGGACTTCGTGGGGATCCATCTGATAACATTATTGGTATTTCAGGAATTGGTGAAAAAACCGCAACAGATTTAATTTGTAATTTCGGAGCCATAGAAAATATTTATAAAGTTTTAAAAAAGGATAAAAATAAACTAAAAGAAGCTGGAGTTAAAGATAGGATAATTGGTCTTTTGGAGGAGGGGGAAGAGGAAGCAAAGTTTAGTAAAATGCTAGCTACAATCCGCAGAGATGCGCCTATTACATTTGAATTGCCAGAAGAAACATGGAAAGAGAATTTTGATTTTAATAAAACTGATGAGCTGTTCACAACATTAGAATTTAGAAATCTTAGCTCCCGATTACGCAAAACAATGGGTTCGGAAATAAAGCTTTTTACAACAGATGAAGATTCCAATGATGTGGTGGATGAAAATTCACAGGAATTCAAAGAAGTATCCCTTGCTCTTTGGGTGCTCGATTCAAATATTACAACACCGAAAGCAGAAGATATTTTTAATCATACACATGCAAAAAGTTTAGGAGAAGCAAAAAAACTTTTGCTTGCTGATATTGAAAAGAAAAATTTAAGTAAAATTTATAATGAAATAGAACTACCGCTTATTCCTGTTGTAGATTCGATGGAGAAATGGGGAATAAAAATAGATAAAAAATATTTAGAAAGTCTTTCAAAAAAATATCATGTTGAGTTGGAAAGTTTGAAAAAAGAGATTATTGAAATGGCCGGGATGGAATTTAATGTTAGTTCACCAAAACAACTCGGTGAAGTTCTATTTGAAAAAATGGGCCTAAAAGTTAAGAATCAAAAAAAGACAGCAAGTGGAGCCTTTTCTACAAAAGAATCCGAGCTTGAAAAGATGAAGGACTTGCATCCGATTATTGGGAAGATTTTAGAATACAGAGAGTTTGATAAATTGCTTGGAACATACATAGATACAATTCCAAGGCTTTTAGATGATAAGAACAGACTTCACACAACTTTGCTTCAAGCCGGAACAACCACGGGGCGAATGTCTTCTCAGAATCCAAACATTCAAAATATTCCGATGCGAAGTGATCTTGGAAAAAATATACGTCGTGCTTTTGTTGCTGAAAAAGGTTTTAAAATTGTATCTTTTGACTATTCTCAAATAGAGCTTCGAATTGCGGCTTTTCTTTCACAAGATGAAAAACTTATGGCGATTTTCAAAAGTGGAGCAGACGTTCACAAAGCTGTGGCAGCTTCCGTTTTTAAAGTTGAGGAAAAAGATGTGACTAGTGAGATGAGAGGGAAGGCAAAAACAATTAACTTCGGAATTCTTTTTGGAATGGGGGTGACTGCACTTCAAACAAATTTAAAATGTACAAGACCAGAAGCACAGAAGTTTTTAAATGATTATTTCGAGACTTTCACAGGTTTAGCCCAGTATCTTGAAAGAGTGAAGGGGGAGGCAGGGAGAAATGCCTACACAACGACCTATTTTGGACGTAGGAGATACTTTGAGGGACTAAAGTCCAAAATACCATATGTGGTGGCGATGGCCGAGCGTATGGCTATAAATGCGCCAATACAGGGCACCGAGGCAGATATTATCAAGCTTGCGATGGTGAACATTTATAAATGGATTGAAAAGGAAAAATTAGAAAATGATGTAAGAATGCTTTTGCAAGTTCATGATGAATTGGTGTTTGAAATTAAAGAAGATTTGGTTTCAAGGGTTGTGCCAAAAATAAAGAAGAGCATGGAGGAGGTTGAAATTCCTGAGGATAAAGATAAGATAGTGTGTGTGGCAGAGGCAGAAGCTGGAGAAAACTGGCTGGAAATGGCGGAAGTGTAATAAGTGGAAAGTTTTTACAAAATCTTATTCGGTGAAAGTTTTGTGTCGCACGGATATTTTTCTGCTGAAAAATTCCTCGAGCT
>CAZTQI010000004.1:0-19415 GCA_964615805.1 uncultured Candidatus Saccharibacteria bacterium
GCTACTCGTGCTACTCAATACAACCCTACTGGAAAAGTACGAAAGTATGCAAACCTCCAGAAGAAGCGAATTTACGTACCTGAATTAAAAAAGACAATAGTAATGACAATTTCAACTCGAGCACTAAAGACAATCCAGAAAAACGGCGCTTTTGCTACTTTGAAGAAAGCGGGGCTACTTAAGTAGAAAGTTGAAAGTGTAATGTTTAAAGTAAAATTCTAAATAAAAATATCAAGGTTCATCCTTGATATTTTTTATTTTATATTCATTTATTAACTATTCACCCTGCTCTTGTTCATTTTTTAACAAACCTTCTTCCTCATCAAGTTTTTTCTCGACAACAACTAGTAAAGCATTAATTTCTTTTGCTAGCGATAGATCATAATCCTTCAACTCGTCTCTCAGCGCTACTATCTCAGGCAATACATCATCTCTTTTTGATCTTATGTAACCCGTAACAAAACCTCTATCATTCTTAATACTTGCTTCACTAAGTTTTTTAAGTATATCATCAATTTTGGCAGCAAAACCCTTTATCTTCTCATCATTTGCGAATGGATTTTTTGATTCATCAAAATCAACAGTTCTAAAATCACCACCTAAATAATCCTCAAGAGTTGTACTTACTCCCGATAAAGGAAAATGAAACCATTTGTCAGGATTCTTGTCATATTCTATTTCATCGCTAGTAGCTGATAGAACATAACCCATTAGTGAAAATTTTTGTAGCAAAACATCAACGTCCTTATATTCTGGAAATTTATCACCAAGATGTCTCAGTGCAGATCTTAATCGATCTTTAACATATTCTCCATCCTTATAGGATTCTTTTACTAACCATCTATTATAACCATAATAATCACCCCAATTAGAATGAGAACTTCTTGAATAATATGATTCATATTCAGGGAATGGCCTACCGTCTTTCTCTATTTTCTCACAAGCCTCCGAAACAGAACTGGATATTTTGGGAGCTAAAGTTTTTTCATACTCAATCTCCTTAAGTCTTTTTAATCTCATTTTCTCTGGATGCTCACCAACAGCAATCAAATGTCTCTCTTCGGCTGTTACATATCTCCATGAACCCTGTTCACTTTTCAATGCTTCAGCTCTTTCTTCATGATCTGGAATACTCTTAAGATCCTTAGCTAAATTATCTCGGTAATTTTGTCCATTAAATTTTTCCATAATTTTATATTATTTTCTAATACCCCTAATTGTACCCCCCCCCGCCACCTCCCGTCAAGAAACGAAAATAACCAAATAAAAACAGGTACACAAAAAGCGCGGTCGTGCTTTTTATGTACACATATCTATCAACCAACACAAAACTACTATGCACATTATTCACGGCCGTGATTAATGTGCATAGTGTTTTGTATAATAATGATGAATAAAAACTATATAGATTTAAATGTTTCTACCTGTTCCTTCAACAGCAAAATTCTATCATCTGATTCTTTTATCATACCGATTGATGGTGCATTAGAAAAACCTACATATTCGACTTTCTTACCTTTTGATCTTATATATTTAATAGCAGGAATTAAATCCGTATCAGAACTCACAACAATTGCCGTGTCAAAAATATTTTCAATCGCTCCAATAACTAAATCGATAGCGATTTGAACATCCACACCCTTCTCTCTTATTTTATTATCATATACAATCTTTCCTCTCTTGATTTCATATCCATTATCTTCCAAGCCTTTCAAAAGTTTTTGCTGACTTTCAACCATCTTTTGACTTTTTTCACTTTTGTCATAGTTTCTCACAATACCAATATAATATGATTTCAAAGAAACATTTCTTCCTCGCGCCAAAAATTCTGCAAATTTAACATAGTCGAATCTAACGCCCTTGGGTATTAAATTATCTTGTCGTATTTTTTGATAAAAGTTGCCTCCATCGATAAAAATAGCAACTCTATTTTGAGGGTCATTTTCCATAAAGTACATATATTATAACACAAACTGATTAAACAAAACTGCCCTTACCCTTTCGGGTAGAGGCAGTGAGGTTAATACCTATAATATACATCAATACTAAAATCTACGCAAGCATTATTTACTTATCTACACACCACCTCTCCTCCACCACTTTCGCATTTCACGGTCCCTTCCCCACTCGTCCTCAATGTTTTAATTCCTAATTTATCTAGTAGATCTGTAACATTTTTGTGTGGATGCCCATACATATTTTTTGCACTAACAGAAATCACAGCAAATTGTGGTGCAACGGCCTTCAAAAAACTTTCACTCGAAGATGTTTTTGAGCCATGATGCCCAGCCTTTAATACATCACTTTCTAAATTGTTCCCAAATGTTTTTACTAAATTCTGTTCAACATTTATCGGTGCATCACCAGTAAACATAAATGTACTAGAACCGTATGTAAGTCTTCCTACAATCGAACCTATATTTGTGTCACTCAATTTATTTACATTCATATATGGAGAATAAATTTCAAAGATAACATTTTTATTTTGATCTAAAATTATTTTCATTCCCTCTCTCGCTATCACCCTTTGTGCCTGCCCGCCTGCCCGGCCAGGGGCCAGGGATTTTTCTTCCACAATTTTATTTTCCAAAGTCTTCCAAACATTTGAATCTCCCTCGGCACCATTGTGAACATATGCAGAAACTTTATAATCATCAAACACAAATGGTAGTCCGCCAATATGATCTGCATCTGGGTGTGTTGCCATCACAACATCAATTTTCTTATTTCCAAAAGGCAAAACATTCCCAAGCGAGCTTAAAACTTTTCTATCAAGTCCTCCATCAATCAATATATTATTCCCATTCGGAGCTTGTATATAAATAGAGTCACCCTGCCCCACATCCAAAAAATCCACTTTTAGTTTTTGATGACCTTGTATGTAAATAGCAGACCAAATAAAAATATTCAGAATTAGAAAAAACAAAAATGAGCCAATAATAGCCTTTCTTTTCATTTCTGTATTATATCGAATAAATGATATAATGGATAAGTAATTGTCATTCCCGCGAAGGCGGGAATCCAGTCGGCAAAATTCGAACCTGGATCCCCGCATTCGCGAGGATGACACAAAACATAGTCACTTCGTTCGTTGTTTTGTGTCACTTTATAAACTTGATAACCCCACAAACTTTATGAACTATATCGAACAAACATTTAATATCCCTGAAATAGAGGGGATTTCAAAAAAAACAATCGAGGGGCATTTAAAGCTTTATGCTGGATATGTTAAACACACAAATCTTATACAAAAGACGATCGAAGATATAAAGAAATATGATGACGCTGGAACAGCTTATGCAATCAATGAACTTCGCCGACGCTTTTCATTCGAATTTAACGGCATGCGAAATCACGAATATTATTTCGAGCAATTAGAAGGTGGTGCTCACCCAGGAAATTCCGAAAGTCTATTAAGTGAGCAAATGAAAAAAGATTTTGGAAGCTCTCAAGTATGGTTTGATGAATTCAAAACAATTTGTCTTACTCGAGGAATAGGTTGGGCAATACTTTATTATGACAAAAAGGCAGATAAATTAATTAACGCTTGGGTAGACGAGCAACACCTTGGACAACTCAATGGTCTCGACTTTATTTACGGAATTGATATGTGGGAGCATTCATACTATATCGACTACACCCCCGCCGACAAAAAGAAATATGTCGATACCTACCTCATGGCAACAAATCAGGATGTTGTTGAAAAGAGATTTGAGAAAGCGAAGGAAAAGATTTAAGAATTAAGAATTAGGAATTAAGAATTAAGAATAGATTCAATATACAAAAAAACACCAGATTAAACTCTGGTGTTTTTTGTTTTTAAATTAAATCAATTGAACCAATTTAAACCAATAAAAAGCTTTATCCTAAAGTTAATTTTCTCTCACCTGAATCATACTTTTCAACGATTTCAGGATCTAACAAACCAGTATCTCTTAAAGGCTCTAGATATGTACCCATCCTTTTACCGATAAAAGACTTCACAACATCTCTGTCGAAAGGAATGTTGTTTTTAATAGCAAAAGCTATTAACCTAGCATATTCTGAGCTCGCATTAATAAAATCTTCATCTTTTCTTTCTGCTACGGAATTAATTGTTTCAGTAATTTTGTCTTTATTATACTCTATACCTTTCTCCTGCAAAAACCTAAGCATGGCCAATTCAGTGTAACTCCCTTCTGATTCTAAAGAATTAGCAACTTTAACTAACTCGTCATAATATTCATTACGACAATCTTCACTATACATATGTGAATCCAAAATAAAATAGTACCCAATCTCATCGCCAACCAAACTTTTTGCCAACTCATGCACCACAGCTCTGGCAGCCTCTCTATCATCACTTTTTCCAATTGAATTGTATATAGACTCCCATTGTTCTTTTTTCTTTTTTTCAATAACTTCATTAACGTCCAACGGTTTCTGTTCCATAATTTTTAATTTAATTTCTAATACCCCTAATTGTAGCCCCCCCCCCGACACCTTTGTCAAACACAAAATCCTAGAGCCAATTTCACAGTTAACAAACCCAACAACAAAATCTTTAAACGCCTTTCAAAAAAAATACATAGAAACTACGCTATAGCGTATCTTCTATGTATTTTTTAAAACCCAAATCTACCAATCTGCCATTAAATAACCATCAATGGCTACCAAAAATTACTTTAAATTAAAAGCTTTTCGAAAATGATCGTCATTTTCAATTTTATTTACCACCATATACAAAAGATCCTTCCCCACTTTGAAATCAGCCTTCAGTAATGTGACAAGTTCCTCACAATCATATGGAAAAATCCAAACACTGTCCTGAACACGAATAAATCCAACAAGCATCAATTCCCTTCTAATTCTATCGCGTAATGTTTTTCTATATTCTGGTATATCAAAAATAAGCACCCTCCATTTTTTATCCCAAATTTTTGGTATTAGCAAAGTATAGTCCGATAGTCTATATGAATAGAGTTTTTCTTCACCTTTTTCAGTTAAACATAAAAATCCTTCTTTGTTCTTTTTCAAGTAACCATTTTTTATTAGAATATTTCTCGCATGATTTATCACTTCCCTTTGCCTGCCATGAAAATCAGTAATTCCAAGTTTTTCAAAAGCATCCAATACCTTCGGTGCCACTAGAGCGGTTGATATAACACCAAAAGTTCTCGCAATTTCTAAAATAGTTTTTGTTATGTCTCCCTTTTGAAGTTTTTGAACAACCTTCACCATACAAATATTATACGCCTCTATATATTTTATGCACTAATTGAATTGTCATAAATTAAATTTAACTTATATTATTTAACCCCACCTACATAGAAACTACGCTATAGCGTAGTTTCTATGTATCAGGATGATTAATATTTGATGTGGTTTTTATAATCCAATTACAGCAAAAGGTATTGATGCGAAAAAGTGAGCGAGGGTGGTGATATATAAAAGAGCGAGATGAGAGATGAAGCCGGGGATGAACGCAAGATAGTATGACAAATAACCAAGAACACCAGTTATAAAACCAATAAGCATTGTAAAAGGAATTATCGGCAAAACAAAAATATTGGAAACAAAGGAAATTATCGAAACCTTGCCCATACTCCAAAGAAAATATGGCATAACTAAAATTTGGGTAGCGATTGTAGTTGCCAAAATACCTCGCAGAGTAATATATTTTATAAAGACTAATTTTGTTTCTATCCTATTTGAAAACAAAATCATTCCCAAAGTTGCGAGGAAAGAAAGGTGGAAGGAAGGATCGTACATAATTGTTTGCGGATTTATAAAAATCATCAAAAAACCAACGACAAACAAGGCACGAATCGAATCGCTCTCCCTCCCTAAAACTTTTCCAAGCATTGCAATTAAAGCCATTACAGTTGCACGAATAGTCGAAGCTCCCCCACCAGAAAGGAGAGCAAAAAGAATAATTGCAAAACCGCCAAATCCCAAAGATACAAATTTTGAAAAATAAATATTAAATAATTTCGCCACACTATCCCCCACCACAGTAATATTGTATCCGGAAAGAACCATAATGTGTGTAAGTCCAGATTTTTGAAAATCTTCTTTCGTGTTCTTTGGAATCGAGTCCTGCGCACCTAGAAGAATCCCAGACATTAAAGCGGTGTCTGACCCACTAAGCACCGTATTCATTTTTGAAATAAAAGAATTTTTAACACTAAACAAAAAACCCATGAAAAAATTCCCCTCTCCCCCACTAAGCTTTTCCACTTTCGCCTTTTGCATAATGAAAAATATTCCATCTTTTGCTAAATACATAGGATAATTGAATTCTCTTCCCATATCGTTATCAAAAGCCTTTGGCAATTCTAATGCTCCACCAATTTTGAGGCTGTCACCATATTGAAAAGTCTCATAGCCTTCATATGCAACAAGTATTTTTTCCGGTCGTGTAAGTTTGCTATTCCCCATTTCAGAGACCCTCACAGTCATTCTAGAGCCTTTGTCAGTGACCTTTGGTGGCACAACGACAATACCAGAAAGGTTCAAATATTTCTGCTCCAGATTTTCAAATTGAGACTTTTGCAAAGTTGAAAAATCCGCCCGTACAAAACCTAAAACAAAGAAGAGTGATATGAAAATTACGAGCTTATATGCTTTTTCTCTTGTAAAAATATAGAATGCTAAAAATGCACAAAGTAGACAAAACACAAAGAGTAGAAAAACTAGAGAGTTCGATGTGAGAAATCTTGCGAAAATACCAATAATAAAGCTAATAGTATAAAAGTAAATCAAGCTGTATTAATTTTAGACCTAAATCAAAAAATAGACAAACATATTTATTATGGTATTGTGTTTGAGGAAAAAAGTCATCATCGTAGAAATCATATGAAACTCCCATATTCATGCTCAAGAGTCCTCTTAGCCGTTGCTTCAGCTGCAGCACTGGTAAGCGGTAGGCGTTCAGCTACTGATGAATTGCAAGATGCACTCGATACATTGACTGGAAAAAGGAAGGCTGGAGAAATTCTAGCGCAAGATCCAGCAGAAGTTTCCGCAGAGGAGGTTAAAAAGTGGGAATCTCGTCACCCCGGGCTTACACTGAATATATCATACCCTGATAAGGATCCGTTCGATTTGCCGGTTCAACTTAAGGAAACCAACAATCGAAGATTTAGCCACCCCAAAATGAAAAAACCTCCGAGACTATGGCAACCAAATGGTCAGGTACCTTTTCGTCCCAAACAAGAAGGCCTAGAGACCCTTTTCAAAAAAACCAAATCCCCTTATCGATAGGGGATTTTTCTTTTTACTTTACACTTTCAACTTTTAACTAACTTTTCCTCCAGAGTTCGAAAAGTTGTCCTTCCTCCTCCTTACTAAACACTTTTTTAAATTTGGCTCCTCCCACACCTTTCACCCGAGCTTCGCATTCTGCCCAAGTCTTATGAGTTAGAATTTTTCCATCTACCATGCTCACATAAGAATATGCTTTTCCTGTTCCACTTTTCTTTGCACTTTTCTTTTCTGCAAATGCATCTGCCGACATAGAAAAATCCACTGGATACTCCCTATCTACACCAGAATATAGAGGGGTGACTTCTCCGTCTGCAAAACTCGTTGCGATCTCATCACATCTTTCATTGTCCGGAACACCTGCATGTCCTGGCACAAGCACCCAACTCACCTTCACTTTTTGTAAAACGTCATCCATCCTCATCCATATATCTTTATTTAAAACCTCTCCCCCCGCCTGAGTTTTCCAATTATTTTTTTTCCAGCCATGAATCCACCTAGTTGCACCATTTAAAACATATGAGGAATCAGTATGGACAACATTATCCTTGTTTTTTCCTTTCATGTATTCCAAAGCAGAAACTACCGCAAGCATTTCCATTCGGTTATTTGTGGTCATTTTTTCACTTCCACCAAGTTCCGCCACCACACCATCAAAGGAAATGATAGCAGCCCAACCTCCAGGGCCTGGGTTTCCTCGTGAAGATCCGTCTGTATAAATTATAGAATTGTTGTGCATAATTAAAGGAAGTATAACAGGAAAAATACGAAGCACGAAATCCGAAATTCGAAACAAATTTTAAATTCAAATATCAAAATATTAAACAAATGCAAGATGCGTAGAATTCTGTTTTGAATTTATTATTTTGAATTTTGATATTGTTTCGGATTTCGTGCTTCGAATTTCGAATTTAATACAGGACTTGGATCCCCAGGAGTACCTGAGGATGACAAAGCAAGAGACTAAACAATATCTACAATTCTAAGCCTCAATTCCCCTCTTCCACGAAAAAATGACTTTTCAATATTTGCCACAAGATTAATGGTCGCTCCTTCCTTTACTTCTCTTTCATAAGCATTTTCATCTGCAAAAAATGCAATCGCTTCTACTGCTCTTCCACCATCTTTTGATACCGTGATTTTTAAATGATTTTTTTCTTTTCCAAACTGAGCACAGCTTTTTACAATTACATTCTTAAACATAAAAACTGGTTTTGGATTTGCTTCACCATATGGAGCAAGCATTTGAATATCTTTATAGGTTTTTTCATTTACTTCATTTAATCCGAGAACTGTATCGATAGTATAATTCTGTTTTAATTCTCCATCACTTGTGAGCAAAACTTCTTTATATGCTTTTGCAAGAGAGTCTGAAAGAAAATGAATCTTATCTTCTGAAACTGAGAATCCTCCAGACATTGCATGCCCACCAAAATCAATAAACGATCCTTCTTCTGCTGTTCGCATAATTTCAACAACATTGACCACCCCATTCGATCGGCAAGAGCCCTTGATGGTCGGTCCGTCTTCTCGACCCCATAAAAATACAGGCATTCCATGTTCTTCTACAATAGAGTTTGCAGCAAGTCCCAAAAGTGAAGGCTTCCAATCCGGGTACCCAAGCACAACTATCCCCTTTTCTCTTTCATGATCTATTCTGGTCAAAAGCATTGCTTTCATTTCCTTTACCATTCTTGCAACGATTCCTTTTCTTTCATTATTCAAATCGTTTATGTGATCAGCAAGTACTTCTGCTTCTTTCACATCCGTACTACTTAGCATTTTAAAAGCATCCATTGCATGACCCATACGAGATGCGGCATTTATTCTTGGCGCAATCATAAAGCCGATATCTTCTTCTGCAATCAATCTCTGATCAACCCCAGCTCTTTTTAAAAGTGCAACGAGGCCCGGCCTTCGGCTTTTGCGCAAAACTCTTAATCCATAGCTCGCAAGCACTCTGTTTTCATTTAGAAGCGGGACCATGTCTGAAAGAGTAGCAATTCCCACCATGTCCAAGAACCACTTTTCTTGATCCTCTCCCATTCCAAATCTATTTTTTTCTAATATCCCTTGAATTAATTTAAAAGCTACTCCTGTACCACAAAGCATTTTGTCTGGATATTCACAGCCTTCTTGTTTTGGGTCGAGGATTGAAAAAGCGTCGGGCAATTTTTCACCGGGTAAATGGTGATCTGTGATGATAACTTCCATTCCAAGACTTTTTGCATGCTCTACCTCAGAAACATCTGTGATTCCACAATCCAAAGTGATCAAAAGATTCACGCCATTTTCTGCACATTCTGAAACTGAATCATCTTTGAGTCCAAAGCCTTCCAAATGCCTGTCGGGAATATAATAAAAAACATTTTCATATTCTATGCGATCGAAAAAATCTTTCATCATCACCGCCCCCGGCACACCATCTGCATCGTAATCAGAAAAAATGCCAATTCTCTCACCTTCTTCTATGGCTTTTAGAATCCTGTTCACGCTTTTTTCCATATCTTTCATTAAATATGGATCATAAATCCCCGTTTCATAAGAAGGGTTCAAAAAAACGTCGATATCGCCATCTTTAATACCACGATTCTTGAGCAAAATTACCTGAAGTTCAGAGATTTGAGTCATGTGAACTATTCTACCATGCTCATTGACTTACCGCCTCAAAAAGAGTAATTTTTAGGCAGAATCCAACAAAGGAGAAAAAATGAATGATATCGACAGCATATTCAAAACAACATTAGCCAAAATCGAAGAAGAAAAGGTCGAAGCTCTAAGCCAAAAAGAAATCAAGAAACAAGAGGATGAGGGGCTAAAAAAAAGGGTAGTCGAAGCCTTAAACAACCTCTCTAAAATCGCTCTTGAGGCATTTGAATCCGGAGGTGATTTCTTCAAATTGATGATTGAAAAGCGAGCATCTGATTATTATGATTCAAATATTTCAAGAATAATCATTGCAAACCTTCGTGAATTTGATCGGGGTGATGAGAAAGAAAAACATTTTCGAATTTTTATTTCAGTTGAGAGGGGGTATTTTTTAAGAGACCCACAAACAATTGCAGATTTCGAAAATTTCAAAATCTCATGCGGGTACTGGTGGTTTTGTGTTGGTAGACTCCATGTCGACACAGAAATAATACCCTCTCTTGATCTTTTGCATTTTATCGAAAGAATCAATACTCTCGAAAGATTTGTGGAGACATGCACGCGTGCAAACTTTCATTAACTATACCGTTCGCCTTGCGAGCGGTTTTTCTTTACCCTTATAAGTTTTCGTTTACAAGTATTTTTGCATTTTCATTGTACCCAATGAAAATGCAAAGATAAAAAGTTTGAAGGGTTTAGGGTGGTAGATTTTTAATATACAAAGTGTAAAATAGACATTATGACAACAGAAGAAAACTGCATATTTTGCAAAATTGTAAGCGGAGAAATCCCTGCAAATAAAATTTATGAAGATGATTACACATTAGCTTTTTTAAGTATTGGGCCAAAAGCTTCTGGTCACACATTGGTGATTCCAAAGGATCATTTTGAAAATATATTAGGTACTCCAGACGAAACACTTTGCAGAACAATGATAACTGCCAAAAAGATAGCAATTGCTGTAAAAAATGGATTAGAGCCAGATGGTGTAAATGTTGCAATGATAGGCAAAGATATTCCACATATTCATGTTCATGTTATACCAAGAGACGACAGTGAGGAGAATCAACTCGATTGGCCAGTGAAAGCCTACCTCCCCGGCGAAGCCGAAGAAGTGACAATGAAAATAAAATTCGCTTTGGATTAAGATTCTTGACTAGAAAATCAATAGTGGTAAAGTTCAGGAGGAAACATACCGCCATGAATGCACAACAACAACCATTAAGCCCTGAATTATTGATTCTTTTGGAACACCTAACAAATTCAACCGGCCATCGTCTTGTAGAATTGGGTGATGGCATTATTTGTTTGGCTGGCAATCGTCAAAATCAAGATAGTGCCATACCTTGCACCGTCGCGTTTGATCCTGATAAATGGACGCTCGGTGACAAAATCGCAAAGCCTTGGCAATGCACATTTTCTTTCATGGCCTCCTACATTAGTGGGGATGGGACCGAAGGAGGTGCCTTGCAACCAGATGTAGCAACGGGGTTTATCAGACTCCTTTTGCGCCCAAGGAAGGAAAACCTAAAATTCTATACCGTGGGAAAAAATGTCACAGTAAGTAATCTCATTGAACCCACAGAAGATTCTCCGACCTAACACAAAACACCTCCGCATTACTTCAAAGGTGTTTTTTTCTTTTCTTACTTTACAAACTTTATACTTTAAACTTTCAACTTAATGCTTGAATCCCCGGCAAAGTCTCATTTGCCAAAAAATCCAAGGTTGCTCCTCCACCTGTTGAAATAAATGAAAAAGCAGATTCTAAATTTAATTTTTTAATTGCTGAAAGTGTGTCTCCTCCCCCAACTATAGATTCTGCATCACTTGAAGCAACAGCAGAAGCCAATGCGAGTGTGCCTTTATCAAACCCTAATTCAAAATTGCCTAGCGGACCATTCCAAAGAATAAATGCTCCATCACGAATTTTTTCCTCCCATAATTTAATTGTTTCAACACCAGCATCCATAATACTATCTTCATCTGAAACATCATCAACATCTTTTGTTTCAATATTTTCTCCATTTTGCACCACAACATCAACAATTCCCATTAACTTTTTACTTGAAATCACTGCACTCAAATCTATTTCAGTTTTTGAGACTTTTGAAACACCAACATTTTTACCTTGAGCCTTCAGTAGATCATTTGATAGCGCACCTCCAATACAAAGAAAATCTGCTTTATCTATAAATTTATTTATCAATGGCAATTTTGTTTCAAATTTTGCTCCACCCAATATGAAGACGAAAGGATGTGCCGGTTTAAAAACCTTTGAAAGTTCATATATTTCCTTTTCGAGTTGAAGCCCAGCATAGCTTGGTAAAAATTTTGGCACGCCCACAATCGAGGCATGCTCTCTGTGGCAAACAGAAAAAGCTTCATTTACATAAAAGTCTGCAAGCGAGGCCAGCTCTTTTGCAAAAGTTTCATCGTTTGCCTTCTCACCTACATTTGTTCGCAAATTCTCAACCAAGACAACATCATTTTTCTCAAGCAAAGTCTTAGCCGTATCCAAAGTATCTGCGAAAACACTATCCATAACATTATTTAAAACACCAAAGGCGGGTCTTAGGGATGATTTTTCTCCTTCCACATTTGCCTCTGAGTGTGCGATTATACAAACTTTCGCCCCAGCTTTTTTCAAAAAATCAATCGTGGGAAGAGTTGACTTGATTCTGAAATCATCCTGCACAACACCATCTTCCACAGGTACATTAAAATCAACTCGGAGTAGAGCTATTTTTCCATTCACGTTTCCAATATCTTTAAGTGTTTTCATATGATTTGCATTTGTCATTCCCGTGAAGACGGGAATCCATGAATTTAATTCTGCAGACTGGATTCCTGCCTCCGCAGGAATGACAATATGAGAGATTGTTTATCCAACTTTATACTTTCAACTATCTAGGCCTTTTCAACAGATTTTAATATCTCCCCGAATTCATTACTTAAACTTGCTCTTCCCACCAATAACCCGTCTACTCCTCCATTTCTAATTATATCACCGGCATTATCAACATTTACAGAACCCCCATAAAGCACCATGGCTGATAGCGCCAAATCCTTACTAAAATGCTCGGCAAGAACCTTACGAATATACAAAACACTTGTATGAATATCATGAGAATTCAAGGGCTCAGTTCCTCCGATTGCTGAAACAGGTTCATAGGCAATCACAAGATCAAGCATATCACCACGCTTCACTTGAGCTATACATTCCAAGAGTTGAATTTTTATTTCTTGCAAGTATTCGCCATCTGGATCATGGGTAGTCTCACCAATGCATAGCACTGGTTTCAAACCCTCAGCTAGTGTTGTAACGACTTTTTTTGCAATAATTTCATTTGTTTCCCCCATTACCCTTCTTTCAGAATGTCCGATTATCACAAATTCTACTTTCAAATCTTTTAACATTCGAACGCTTACTTCTCCAGTCATTGAACCCTCTCTTTTCACACAGACATCTTGTGCGCCCCACAAGATTTTACTCTTTTTAGCACTAAATGCAGCGATGTGAACATGGGCAGGAGCCAACACAACAGTTGTTTTCTTCAGCTTTGTAGCCACTTTTGTGGTGTTTGCTACTAGTTTTTTGGCCTCCACAAGACTTGTTGGAGACATTTTCCAGTTCCCAATAATTAACTTCTTATTTTTCAACATATTGATATTGTATCAAAACTACAGAAAAACTCTATGGGGCTATTTCCTTCCAAGATATGGTGGTATATTGACTTGAGGTCAAAGGAAATGACGGTGGGGGGCCATACAAAAGATTACTGTCATAATTTATATTTCTAGTTAGGTATCCGTTTGAGTAAACACCACTACTCGTATAAGTAAAACCGTATCTGCCTTTTGTTGCAATCATTCCATATAAAGTGATTGAATTTCTTCTATACTCAGCTCCACAAGAAGACGCGTAACCAAATCTTCCAACTCTCCCGTTTTGAGCAACCAGGGCAGCATCAATTTTTAAATCATCCTCACTTCTTAAGCCAACATTTATATTTTTTTGCGCAATAAGCGCTATAACATCGCTTCCATCATAGTTCGTATATAGTAAATCATTATTTATAGTAATGCTTTTATAATTAGCAACAACATCTGGAAATGCTCCTGCGGTGATAGTGGCTCTTGAATTATTTATTTGTCCATCAACCCACACATCATCCTCCACAAAAATAATTCCATTAGCTGGAATTGCGTAGTTAGCTATATATGTTTTTGAATCAATAGACCAGGATTCAGCACAGCTTGTATCGACTGAATTTACTGTATATAAATCAAAAGTATTGTCTATTTTTAGTAAAATATAGTAGCCCTTATTTCCAGTACCCGATGGAGCAAAATATTTTCCAGATGTTGTAGCCTGTGTTTTCAATAATACTAAGTTTGATGTCAAACCCGTAAAATCAGCAGCGGGAACAGGAAACTGTCTTCCTGCAACAAAAACATCATTTCGACTTAAAACCGCATTCGGTGGACCCTCTAAAGATCTATATGTCTCTGTAGTTCCAATTCCTGGGGGTACATTTACATGAGTATGAACACCAAATTCAATATTAGAATCAGTATGATCTGGGTCATCGTATGAAGTGACAGCGCTCGTAACAATATTATGGGCGATTCCGTCAAAACGGATTCCGTTATTTGAATGAAGTGGACCAAAAACTTGAGTACCCTGTCCAAAACGCATATAATCGTTTGCAACCACGGCATATCTTGCCAATGAGGGGATCGCCATTATTGTTTCAATTTTTCTGGATGTTCCCGAAAGCGGAATATTTCCCTCTGATTTAATGTTTACTATTGTAGAACCGATTGCAGGAGCTGTTATATCCAGAGAAAAGGTCCCGAAATCATTTCCAGATACATCTTTAACACTACGTACATAAGGTCCATCAGTATTTGTTCCATCTTTAAAATCTAAGTTTGCATGAGCTAAATGCCAACGATAATACTCGATTCCAGCTTCGGCAAGATGAAATGTTTTTTCTCTATCATATAATTTTCTAGAAAGTTTAATGTTTGAAATCGCCGCAGTTATTATTACACTAACTATCAAAACTGAGATAGATGAAAAGACCAATAGCCCCGCAAGCATGAAACCATCATTATTTAAATGTTTATTATAAAATTTCATAAATTATCTTTCAGATTACGAATAGAAACTTTCGTACGAACATTTACTGGTGCCAAAAGTTTAGCGGGATCTCCAGCCAAAATCACATCCACTTCAACGAATCTAATTTCTAAAATATTTATAGGTACTGGAAGTGGTGTAATATTTACTTCACTGTAATCTGATCCAAAATAATTAAAAATTGGTGTGCTAGAAGAGTTTTCAATATTTGACATAAGTATCACGAACTTCTCTGAACTTGAGGCGTAGATAGACGGAGTTCCTGTCGGTTTTATTAAACCCCGCTTTAATGTGTTATCAGAAACAAAATAGCGAATACGCTCTTTCAAGCCGTCATTATCTACGTCATTGTAAAATGAAAAAGTACTAGTACCCACTATCTCAATTGGGTATGCTCCAGTACTTGAAGGGGACATGGAGCGAATCTCACCAGCCATGGATTTAATAATATTTTGTGAATCAAACCCAACAAAGTTTCCACTTTCGAAAGAGCTGTTGTATTTAAAAATTTTTGTCTGGAATTCACTAATTAAACCAACAAAAAGCGCGAGGAGTCCTAAAACAACAATAACCTCAACAAGAGTAAAACCTTTCTTTTTTTTCAAATAAATTTTCATATAGAAAGGGTTATGTTTTGGGTAATAAAAGCACCCATCATCCCAACAGAAATATTTTGATCTGTGTAACCTACTTTAGATATATTAGCACTGTAAGAACCATCGGAAAGACCAGTAAATGTAACTTTTCCTGGAGACAAACATATTGAATTTGACGTTGAGGTTGCTGTGAATAAACCTTTTGTTAGTGTGACAACAGCATCATCTACCGGTACCCCAAACTGATCCACAACCCTAAACAAAAGTGTACCTGTGTTTTTTGGAGCAACAACTAATTTAATATCTTTTGGAATATTCGGTAAAACAGTCACAGGTGATACAAAATCAGAGTCAATCAAATCTTGAGACGTGGAGCTTGGAGCAACAATGTAGCTATCCCATTCCAAATCACTTATCTCTTTAATACCAGAAAAATTTGTTGAAAGCGCAGTTTCTGGATATTTCAAAACGACTGGGCTATCACCTATTTGTTTTGAGCCAGCAATTGTAAATGCAATATTAGAAGAAACGTCACACGTAGGTGTATATGTTTTTACGTTCAGCTCACTTAACTTATCAATTGCAAAAGTGATAGTAGTTGCCATTTGTATAGCAACCACAGAGTCCGGCTTTGAAGGGACTGGATTCGCTATCGAAACAACATAAGTTCTGTCGCTTGAATATCCCGGCTTAGAAACTTCTATATGATAATTATTTGAAGGTGGAACATCAATGATATCAAGTTTTCCCTCATTATTTGTTACATCTACAATGTTTATCGCAGGAGAAACAGAATTGTTTACAACTTGTACTTTAGCGTCCGAAACGGGATTACCGCCCGCATCAATAACTCTCACCAAAAGAGCACCATTTGTTGAACTGTTTTCAAGATTTTTTGGAGCAATATATGTTACTAAGTTTAATGTCTTAAAATCTCTGTTCGAATCCGGGACAGAGACGTCCACCTGCATAAATTTATAATCTGCTGGTGCTGTATCATTTGTCGAGCTTCCTATCTGCCCATCAAAAGGATCATCAACATTTCGAATGGTTGTTTCTACAAGAAAATCCACATTTCCTCGAGAAACGGTTGTTGTAGCGAGAACTTTTCCATTTGGAATTCCATTTGTCGTTCCAACATCAGAATATGGCAGGTTACGAACTATTTCAATCTGCTCATTTGCAACACTTAACGCTAAAACTCTCATCTTATTAAAACTAATCAAATTAGAAACTTTCACATAACTTGTCGAAATGGCCAAAGTAACAATCGAAAATATAACTACGACAAATAGCATTTCAACAAGAGTAAACCCAGTAGTGAATTTTCGTCTTAGAAACAACCCTTGTTGTTTCCGTGCAAAAATTTTTATCATTTTTGTGAGACGAAAATCTACTAGCTGGGTGAACCCGGTAGTAGTTTTTTGACTACAAAAAGCACTGCGGGGCAGGCCCATATTATTCATTTCATTTTTCTTGTCTTTTTTCATTTAGAACTTTAGAACAACTAGAACATTTACAACAACTCTATATCTTATCCACAACTGAATAAATTGGGGAAATCATTGAAATCGCAAAAAAACCAACCGCAGCACCAATAAATAACATCAAAAATGGTTCAATAATTGTCGACATATCCTTCGTTTTTTGATCCACCTCACTTTCGTAAAAAACTGCAACCTTCAGTAAAGTACCTCCTAAATCACCAGTCTCCTCTCCCACTGAAATCATTTCCCCAACAAGAACAGGGTAAAATTTGTACGCATTTGCAAAAACTTCGGACATTGGTGCACCAATTTCAACATTATGTTTTGCTTTTTCAATTATTTCTTTATAATAAGAGTTTTGCAAAACATCTTTTGTGATATCGAGAGCTTCCACAACAGAGACGCCGGAGCTTAAAAGAGAAGATAGTGTTCGAGTCGTTTTCGCAGAATTTGACTCCTTAACTAGCTCAGAAATGACAGGAATATGAAGAAAAAAACCGTCAAACATTCGCTTGCCACCTTTTGTCCGAGCTGAAACCCATAAAAAGATAGCCAGCGCCACAACTGAAGCAAGGGTTAAGAATAAATGAGCCTGAAAAGTTTCACTCATCCAAATTATAAACCTAGTACTCGCAGGAAGCTCCGTACCGATCTCCTTGAATGTTTTTGTAAGAGTTGGAACTATATACATAAGCATAAAAATCCCAATTCCAAACATCGCAATAAGAATAACAGAGGGGTACATCATTGCTCCTTTAATTTTTTTCTGAAGCTGATAACTTTTCTCCATTTGTGATGCAACAATATTTAATGCTTCCCCAAGTTTTCCAGATTCTTCACCAGAAAGTACCATAGAGACAAACATTGGCGGAAAGACATCTGGAAAAGTCTTCATTGCAACAGAAAGTGCTTTACCTTTTTTAATATCGTCGTTAATTGAAACAACAACCCTTCTTAGGCCAGCACTCCTTGTTTGTCTTTCAATCACAGAGAGTGCACGAGAGACAGCAAGACCGGCTTCAAGCATTGAAGCTAAGTTTCTTGCAAAGATTATTTTTTCATGATTTTTTATTCTATTAAAAATAGAAGAGTTCATAGAAAGAAATTCTACTTTTTTAATCTCTTTAGTAGATAGGACTGTTTCACCTTCAGTTTTTAAATCATTTGCAAGTTGAAATTTATCCGTTGCTTCACGAGTCCCGCTTTTGCGTTCTCCATCAGTTGTAATTGATGTATAAAGAAATTTCATTACTCATAATTGTAACATAAATTTTAAATAGAATTAAGAATTAAGAATTAAGAATTGATTTATGATTTAAGATTTATGATTAAAGAATAATTAGAAGAGAGATAAAAAATAAAAACCCCGACAGAATAAACTGTGCGGGGTTTGGGGTTGAAAACTATTTCAAGAACAAATCTTCAGGATTGAAACTGGATTCCTTCTTCTAATATGTGGAGATCTGTATCGTTGTCGACAAGGTCGTGTCGCTCGACGATTTCGCGAAATCTTTCGAGATTGCTAACATGAAGCACGATGACAGCACTTCCACCCGGACGCTCTTTAACAGACTTCGCCCAAAGGAACATATCTTCACCGTTTGCATAGGTCGCAATACAGGTCTTTGCCAGACGATCAAACAAATCCATCGCAACTGGATTCTTGAGAGCTGACAAATCTCTAAATGCTTCCTTAATGAAGTCGTTTGGAATCGTAAACAACTCTTCAGTATTCTCCATTTCACTTCCTCGATTAACACACTGTTCGAGCTTCCAAAGACTCTCCTCGGTTACCTTCCAAGAAGGAGATACCCATTTTGAAAGCTCTATGATTTCAGGAATCAAATGATCGGCAGAGCGAAGAAAAGACAGGATGTTGGAATAGAATGCAGTTTGGTTTGATTTCACAATGTACAAAGCGGTGACGTTATCGCTATACGTGCTCTATTTTAAAACGGATGAGTAGACGTTTTGTAAAAACAGGAGTTCTCAATCGTAAAACGATAGAGCTGTTATTTACTTTTATATTATATCATAATTATAGTATATTTGCAAGTTTTTTGCCTCCTTCGTGCCGGAAAAGCCCTCAGTAGAAGCTTTTCCAGCACATATAAAAACAGCCTATATTTTTAAATCAAAAAATATAGCCCACAAATATAGCCCACCACCCTCCTCTAAAAAAGTGTTTTGGAAGTACTTCTGTAGCAAAAAATGTAAAAATGGTTTATAAAAGGATCGAAGGTGTAAGTTTTTTGGAAACTTGGGAGGAGTGGCGACGACGGACAGAGA
>CAZTQI010000005.1:0-1766 GCA_964615805.1 uncultured Candidatus Saccharibacteria bacterium
GGCTGAGCGGTTTAAAGTACCACCTTGGAAAGGTGGCGTTGGGGAAACTCAACCTGGGGTTCGAATCCCCCTCTCTCCGCAAAATAAAAACATTCAAGAAATTCTTGAATGTTTTTATTTTGCGGAGAGAAGAAACTGCTGAGTAGCAGTTTCGTGGGGGTTTCGAAAAGAATTTTGATATTTTGTTAGCGAACAAAATCAAAATTCTGGGGTCGAGGAGAAATTATGTGACGACATAATTTCGAGGTGACCGAATCATCCTTATCCCCCTCTCTCCGCCAAGACAATAAAGTATCGGAGTCGATTCGAGTGGTTGGGTCATTTTTCTGAATTTTGTTTATGCTGTTAAATTTTGTATAATACATCATATGTCAGAACCAGGAACACCTAAACCAATTCAAATAGAATCCGTCGAACAAAAAGTTGCTGAACTAAAAAAATTTATACTACCAGAAATGATTCAAGGCATTGACGGGCGTATAGAAACATACGGTGTTTTGTATGATGTTGAATCTTTGTTAGAAGAATTAAAAAAACAAAGAGAAGGAGGAAAAAGATCATCTCTTGCTGATAGTATTAAAGCAGCGGGTTTTACTTACGGCAGGTTACTGGATAGATTTACACAAAATAAACCTAAAGAGGGTCAAAAAGAAGTAGTAGAAGAAGTTTGTCCTGATTATATTCTTACAGAAGATGGAGTTATTCTAGAAATTTTTAGTGACGATAACGATCAACTTGCTAGAGATTTAACTGAATATTTTAGACCTAGGGCTATTTCTTTATATAATGATAATCTATATCAAGATCATTTACCCAACCTTGAAGAAGAGACAAAAGATAAAATATTTTCACATCTTAATTTACCTTATTTACCTTATGGTAGTAAAACAAATAATTTACCTACAGAAATTAAATCTAAAGATAATTGTATCGATATTGGATTTGAGGTATATCCAGGTATTGCTTCTCAGGTTAGGTTTGTGAATAGTTCTGAAGGCGGGAGAAGTCTTTTTGGAGTCAAGAAAGATTTTAAATTTAAGAAGAAACTTATGTTTAATAATCCTATTGAAATTATTGGTTATGTAAGTGAAGGTGTGTCTCCAGATTTAGCTATGCAACTAGATTTGGTGGTTTTTCTTAAAAAAAAAGGGCATGTACCAAGTCTTAAACTAAGTCAAAATGCCGCCCCGTATTACGACTTACCAGATAAGGAACATTACTCTTTCGTTGTGTAGTTTTTTAAGAAAGAGATTAACTATAATTTAGACCCCGACCCAAGTACCTCAAATTAGTTACTAAAAACCACTAAAATACTCTTACACTGATTGAAACATTTGGCACTTAACCCGAGTGTACCGCAGTGAACGAAGTGAATGAAGGTGAGAAAGAAAGTGCTGTGTGAGCTCGGAAGAGTTTTCGAGCGCAAGACCGGAGCGCGACGGCGCGAGGTATGCAAAAAAGATTTTTCATCAGAAAAATACTTGTTTGGCACTTTCGTGGGGATTCGAAAGCCGGAATAAATTTTTCTAGTAAAAAAAATTTATGAGGCGGGGTCGAGAGCGAATTTTTGTGACGACAAAAATTCGACTCGTGACCGACCCCCCCCTCTCTCTCCGTCAAATAATTTTATAAAAAGATTGAAGGGCCGTCACGAATACGTGACGGCCCTTAGGCACAAACCTCAATTTGATATGTTGAAACCCCCGGATTGCTCAGAACAATCCGGGGGCGGGTACACTCACTACGTGATGGAAAATCTAGCAGGC
>CAZTQI010000005.1:1776-16514 GCA_964615805.1 uncultured Candidatus Saccharibacteria bacterium
TTAGCGCTGTGGGCCGCCTCGTCAATCTTCCGCTCGTCGAAGTTGAACTGTTTGTTCTTTGTCGGGGGGTGGCGTTGGGTGAACAGTTGAGGGATCTTGCTTCGGGGGAATTAAGATCGCAACCTCAGCCGTGCCTGCTTTTCCCTTTTCCTTTTCCTGGGGGAAATTGGTGAGGAAATGGAACACGGGATTCTGGCCGTATTGGGTCAAACAGGGGGATGCCTCGTCTAACCGTGTTCCATCTCCTCTTGGGGGGAGAACTTCATCGACGGACCATGAGGATAGGCTTCTTGGCTGGGCTTAGCCTCACATAACCACAGTCCGTCGATTTAGGGGGAGAACTGATGAAATCTTTCTAGAGTATAGCACACCACAGGATTTTGTCAAGCAAATTCATTTATTTATCAAAATAGCCTAATTTAGAAGCATTTTTTGATTCAACCTAACATTAAAAAATTAAGAGTTCTTCTTAAATAGAATTATACGCAAACATACTTATTACAGCAAAACCAATTGCTGTCCAAAGGGTTATTTCAGATATTAACAACAAAACAGGAAGCTCGGTGAGAATAAAAAGCAAAAGCAAAATCACTCCAGCACACTGAAGGACCATTTTAATTTTCCCTGAAATCTTTGCCTGGACTACAGCCTTCTTCAATGTGTATTTTTTATATAGAGCAACGGAAATAATCATAATTTCCAGCGATACAATAAGTACGGTAAGATTCCAGCCAATATATCGACTTATCAAAATAATAGCCGTCGAGCCAACCAGTAATTTGTCTGCAATTGGATCTAGTATTTTTCCTTCACCTGTTATTTGATGTCTTACTCTAGCCATTGCTCCATCAAGCGCATCTGAAAGAGCTGCAATTGTGAAAACAATAAACCCCCAAAGATATTGTTCGTTCAATAAAAAGTAAACAACAAAAGGGATACACACCAATCGAAAAATGCTAACAGCATTTGGCTTCAAAGAGCGTGGAACAAGAGGCAAAATTATTTTTGCAATAATCCTATCAAAAATGTTAATCTTCGACTTCCCTTTTCTGTTTTCAAGTTCGTTCATATTTATATTGCAACCTCAGTTGTCATTCCCGCGGAGGCGGGAATCCAGTCTGAAATAGATTGTTTTATTATTTTAATATTTGAATTTTGATATTGTTTCGGATTTCATGCTTCGAATTTCGGATTTAGATAAAGGTATGGATTCTCGAACAGGTCGAGAATGACAATACAACTACTTCATCCCAAGCAAAGCGCTAACTCTCTCCTCTACAGGTGGATGTGTCATGAATAACTTTGCAACACCCTTCACTGCCTTTCCACCAAAAGGATTTGAAATGAACATATGAGCTGTAGCATTTGAAGCTTTTTGCATTGGCTGGCCATATGAACTAATTTTCTGCAATGCATTTGCAAGACCTTCTGGATATCTAGTGAGTAATGCTCCGGAAGCATCTGCAAGAAATTCTCTTTTGCGAGAAATTGCTAGCTGAATAATTGTGGCGATAATCGGTGAAAGAACAACGAGAACGATCCCAACAATCACCAACAGTCCACTTCCTTTACTATCGTTATCACGTCCGCCAAAAAGTGACATTCTTAAAAACATATCGGAAAGCATTGCAATAAAGCCAACAAGCACAACAACAACAGTTGAAAGCAAAATATCTCTATTTCCAATATGAGCAAGCTCATGAGCGATCACACCCTCCAACTCATTTCTATCAAGCATTTGCAAAAGCCCTACAGTCACAGCCACTGCCGCATGCTCTTTGTTCCTTCCTGTTGCAAAAGCATTCGGTGCCATATCATCTATGATATAAAGTCTTGGTTTTGGAAGACCAGCGGTTATCGAAAGATTTTCAAGAATTCTATGTAGCTCCAAATACTCGCTCTCACTCGCCTCTTTTGCCCCTGTTGATGCAAGAGCAATTTTATCGGAAAACCAATAGCTTGTAATATTCATTACCATACTGAAAATAATCGCAAAATATAGAATTGCGGGATTGCTATAGTAATAACTTACGAAATATCCGATAGCCACAATTATAGCGAGAAAAATCGCCATTAGAAACCATGTCCTTCGTACATTATTTGATTGTTGAGTATACAGCGTTGCCATTTTGCAAATAATATTTTAAAAATTAAAACTTAACTTCAACAGGATTTTGCGCAACATCATTATCCGCAAGATCAAACAATTCCATTTTTGAGAAATTAAATATTCCGGCAATAACATTTCCAGGGAAAGATTCAATTGCAATGTTTAGGTCTCGAACATTACCATTGTAAAACCTTCGAGCTGACTGAATTTTGTTTTCGGTGTCAGAAAGCTCACGCTGAAGTTCTAGAAAGTTTGTGTTCGCTTTCAAGTCTGGATATGCTTCTGAAATTGCAAACAGGGATTTCAATGTTCCTGTCAAAGCATTCTCTGCCTCACTTTTATCCGCAGGAGTCCCAGCTTGCATTGCCTTACTTCTTGCCTCTGAAACTTTTTCAAATGCAGTTGATTCATGGGTTGCATAACCTTTTACCGTATTTACCAAGTTTGGAATAAGGTCATAACGTCGTTTAAGCTGAACCTCAATATCTGCCCAAGCCTCTTTTGTTCTATTTACATAAGAAACAAAACCGTTGTAAGCAAAAACTGCCCACAAAACGAAAAGCACAATAACACCGATAATAATGTATAGAATTGTCATATTTATTAAGATTTACTTCTAATATAAGTTTATTATAACATAAAATTTATAAATTGATTCAAGATTTATGATTTATGATTTATGAATAATCTTCAATACAGACAACTTTGATTTGTGATGTTTAGGTCTTAAACCATTCCTGAATCTTAAATCCTAAATCTTAAATCAATTCTTTCCTTTACACGTACCCAAAGCTGTGATAAAGTTTTCCTCGGAATAAAATACTACTTATCTAAAGGAGAGAATGAGCAGAAAATAGTTCCAAAAAACACAAAATATCAGAAAGGCTATTATGTTCAAATTACTATCAGCACCACAGAGTGGAAAAATCGGGAGGCTTCTTATTAGCCAAACTGTGGAAGTCGCACATATCGAGGGGATGATTAGTCGGATGGGATTCCGGCCGGATAAACATCACGAAATCAACCATACGGACGTTGCGGAGTCCCCTCACATACTTGTCGCCATTGGGGAAAAAGTCCCTCATCCTGAGTCGCAAAAGCCTTCATTCAAGGCCTTCTGCAGGAAAGACGGTCTCGTCCACATCCTGTCAGATCACGCACTGCAACCCAACATTGAGGTTGCTCTCTGCTAGTCCTAATTCAATAGGCCCAAACACGACACTAGGTTCCCACCAGGAGCTTAGTGTCATTTTTTATATATTAAATTTGCATATTTATACCTTTTTTGCTAACATATATAACAAATGAGTATTGCTACTATATTACCTTATATACAAATCGTTATTTCCGTACTTCTTATTGCGGGCGTGCTTTTGCAATATAGCGCAGCTGGTGTAGGTGGCGCACTTGGTGGATCAGACAGTTTTGAGGCTGGTTACCACACACGTCGCGGATTTGAAAAATTCCTTTTCAATGCAACTATAGTTCTTGCAATTCTTTTTGCAGCAACATCACTCGTTTCATTTCTTTACTAATAATACGCAACTGGTTTATTTGAACCGTTAGCGTCATATCACATAACCTCGTGAAAAATAGAATAGCATTTATAAGCGACTCTGTTCGCAAGACAATTGCCTCATTTAGTTTGGGTGAAAAATTTGTATTCGGAACATTGATTGTAGTAGCCCTACTTACAGCCTTCCTTACAATACGAAACATAAACTCACTTTTCTTAACTGAAATCCCTAAAAAAGGAGGTTTTTTGAGTGAAGGTGTTGTGGGAACAGCTAGATACATTAACCCAACCCTCGCCTTCTCTGATACAGACAGGGATCTTTCTTCCCTTATCTACTCTGGTCTTTTGAAAGCAAAACCAGATGGAACTTTCGTACCAGACTTAGCTTCGGAATACAGCATATCTGACGACGGAAAAACATACACGTTTAAAATTCGCAACAACGCTGTTTTTCACGATGGTACTGACATAACTGCTGATGATGTCATTTTTACAATACAAAAAGTTCAGGACCCGAGCCTGAAAAGTCCAAAGCGTGCAAATTGGGATGGAGTAACTGCAGAAAAAATTGATAACAAAACTGTACGATTTACTCTAAAACAAGCCTATGTTCCTTTTATTGAAAACACGACGCTAGGCATTCTTCCAAAACATATTTGGAAAGATGCGGGTTCAGACGAATTTTCATTTAGCCAATTCAATATTGAACCAATAGGATCTGGACCCTACAAAGTTTCTAAAATTTCAAGAAACGCCTCTGGAATTCCAGAAAGTATAACCCTTGAATCCTTCAATCATTACGCCCTGGGCACACCTTTCATAAATTCAATTAAATTTAACTTCTATCAAAATGAAAAGGTCTTAGTTGATGCATACAAAAAAGGAAGCTTTGATTCATTTCATTCGATATCCGGAGAAACCGCACAAGCACTTGAAAAGAATGGCTCAAACATAGAACGTTATCCCCTTCCTCAAGTATTTGCTGTATTCTTCAACCAAAATCATAATCCAATTTTTACACACAAAGAAGTACGTACAGCCTTAAATTTAGCAACAAATAGACAGGAAATTTTGGACCAGACACTT
This sequence comes from uncultured Candidatus Saccharibacteria bacterium, assembly GCA_964615805.1. GTDB lineage: Bacteria > Patescibacteriota > Minisyncoccia > Phycocordibacterales > CAIZIN01 > CAIZIN01. Next base: position 6,489 of record CAZTQI010000005.1, read on the forward strand.
CAGGGCTTTGGAACACAATCCTTAAGTCCAATACCACAAGGTCTAGCGAGAAGCACTTCAATAAACGCCACGGTCAGTCAATCGTCCGTTTCTGATGCGCAGGCAGTATTGGAAAAAGCAGGTTGGAAGAAAAACACAGAAGGTGTTTATGAATTAAAGTCGAAAGGCAAAACAGAAACCTTGGCTTTTACAATCTCAACTGGGGACGCCTCCGATCTAAAGCAATCTGCAGAAATTATTAAAAAACAATGGGAGGCTGTTGGTGCAAAAATCGAAGTAAACGTTTTTGAAATGACCGATCTTAACCAGACAGTTATTCGTCCACGAAAATATGATGCATTATTCTTTGGTGAGGTGGTAGGGCGAGAGCTTGATCTTTATGCCTTTTGGCATTCTTCACAGAGAAATGACCCAGGTTTAAATATTTCAATGTATACCAATGCAAAAGTTGATAAGTTAATAGACAATTCCCGAATTACAAACGATGAGGACATGAGAATTTCTATATACCAACAAATTGAAAGAGAGATTTTAAACGACACACCAGCTGTATTCATGTATTCACCAGATTTTATCTACATATTACCAAAAGAAGTAAAAGGTTTTTCTGTCGGAAAAATCGTCCTACCAAGTGATAGATTTGCGGATATAGAAAAATGGTATATAGAAACAGACCATGTGTGGAGCGTGTTTAAATAATTTGTGAGTACACAAATTATAATTTTTAATTTCAAATTGACATAAAATAAAGAATGTACTCATGACTATATTTTATGTCATCCTCGGTACTCCGGGGATCCAGGTCCGAATTTTCAGACTGGATTCCCGCCTCCGCGGAAAAAACATTAAAAATAAATATTAAAAAATTATAAATTAAAACATTATATAAAAATCGACAAAAAATAAGGAGAGTAATCATGACTATATTTTGAGTCGTCCTCGGTACTCCGGGGATCCAGAATTTAATTATCAAATTACAAAATTTAAAAATTATCCTAATTATGACCGATCAAAATCAACAAACGACCCAAGGAGGAAACTCTGGAGCTCGTCCACAAAACAATAACAGACAGCACAGAACCCCATATCATGCGCGGGCTAATTCCCTCCCTGTGAAGCGTTTTGGTAACAATGCTCCTAGAGCACCATTTAACCCCATGAACAGAAATGCTGTTCCTTCTCGTGAGGCACATTCTCACGCCTCAACAAATCCTGGAATCACTTCTTCACCACGACAAAATTTTATGCAAAGCGTGACTCGCACAGCCTCACTTACACCAAACAAAATCAATACCACCAGCCAAAATCAGAACCGTCAGGAAAAAATGCCGGTTCGAAATCCTGCACAAAAAACAATAAGGAAATCAAGTAATTTTCGAAGTCCGCACGTTAAAATGCCAACAGCTAGACCGACTCACGGCCCAAAACCATTTCCTCGTGCCAAGGATAACATCCCCCAAATTACAGAGAATGTAATCCGAATCATTCCACTTGGAGGAGTAGAAGAAATTGGCAGAAACATGACCGCCATCGAAACAAAGGATGACATCATTGTTATTGATGCAGGTTTTCAATTTAAAGATGATAGTACTCCGGGTATTGATTATATTATTCCAAATACACAATATCTTGAGGATAGAAAAGATAAAATTCGCGGAATTCTAATCACCCACGCCCATCTAGACCATATTGGTGGTATTCCTTATGTTATGCCAAGGATTGGAAACCCTCCGATGTACACAAGAAATCTTACATCGCTGATGATACAAAAAAGACAAGTTGAATTCCCTCATCTTGAGCCACTTAATATAAAAATAGTTGAAAAAAATGACACTATTATTCTTGGTAAAACCAAAATAAAACTCTTTGGTGTAACTCACACTATTCCAGACTCAATGGGTATCGCAATCGAAACCCCTTGGGGATCTATTGTGACTCCTGGAGACTTCAAGCTGGAGCACGTGGAAGGTGTACCAACTGAAAGAGAGGAGGCTGAATATGCAATGTTTAAGGATCATAAAAGTCTGCTTCTTATGGCTGACTCAACAAACATCGAAAACCCCGGCTTCTCAACTCCGGAATCCCTTGTTCATGAAAACCTAGAAAAAATCATAAGAGAAATAAAATGTAGACTAATCATTGGAACTTTTGCTTCTCAATTTCAGAGAACAATGAAAATTATCCAAATTGCAGAAGCTCTAGGCAAGAAAATAGTTATAGAAGGGCGAGCAATGAAGGAAAATATTGAAATTGCCCAAATCGCAGGAATGCTAACAATCAAGAAGGATACAATAATAAACGGTCAGGATCTTGAACAATATCCGCCAGACAGAATTGTTGTACTTGCCACAGGAGCTCAAGGCGATGAATTTGCAGCCCTTATGCGAATGGCAACAAAAACACATAAATATTTCCGTCTTACAGACAGAGATACTGTATTATTTTCATCATCGATTATTCCAGGTAATGAAAAAGCTGTCGCAAAACTGAAAGATAATATTGCAAGACAGGGAGCAAAAATAATTCATTACCGAACTTCAGAAGTGTTTATTCACTCAACAGGACATGCAAACCGAGGCGAAATCGAATGGCTACATAAAAAAATAAAAGCTAAATTCTTTATACCAGTTCACGGAAGTCATTATAACGTTCGATTACATGCAGATCTTGCAGAATCCCTAGGTACTCCAAAAGAAAATATTGCAGTAGCAGACGACTGTTCAATTGTAGAAATTACAAATGGAGAAAAAATATCTATTCGAAAAGAAAAAGCTGGCGAAGGTTTGGTTGCAGTCGATGGATTTTCTATTGGAAATGTTCAAGAGGCTGTGATTCGAGACAGACAAACACTTTCAGAAGATGGTATTTTCGTTGTTGTAGCATCAGTTAACACAACGACTGGTAAAATTAAAAAGTCACCAGACATTATCTCTAGAGGTTTCGTTTATTTGCGAGAATCTCAAGATCTACTTCATCAAGCTCGATTCATTATAAAGAAAACAGTTGAGGATGCTGTTCAAGGACAACACCCAATTGATTTTGATTATGCAAAAGACCAGGTGGCAGATGCTATAGGTAAATTCCTTTTCCAACAAACAGCAAAGAGACCGATTGTGATTCCTGTAATACTCGGCGTTTAAAAAGACAAAAGATTACTTTTGTTTTTTAAACGAATTTTTAATTATTAATTATTAATTTTTAAAATAATGTTAAAATGTCTTAAATAGACAATCAGAATGTTTTAGTATTTTAAAATTTATTCATTAATAAATTATTTTAAAATTTGTGCTTAAAAATTTAAAATTTTCCGTTTAATATAAGCAAAAAAAATGGAATACTAAAAAGAGGTAGACTAAAAACTTACTTCTACTAATCAAAAAACAAACTTCAAACGGAACATGTATAAACTTCTTCTAAAATCTAAAAAAATAAATGTATTAAACTATATTTATATCGCCACTCTGTTTTTGTCTTTTCACTATTACATAACAACATATATAAACTCTTCATTCCTTCGGCAGTTCGTGGGAGAAAAGGGGGTTGGTATTATTTACACAGCAACCGGACTAATAAGCATCATTTTATTTCTTCTATCAGGTCGCATTCTTGAACGTTTTGGTAGCTACAAAATGATGATATGGATTGCGTGTATAGATATTGTCTTACTTGTTTCTCTTGTATTATCAAAAGAAATTTTTTGGATTATCACAATTTTTACCATTCACAACTCTATAAATCCCCTATTGTTACTTAATTTGGACAACTTTTTAGAAAGCTCATCAAATACTAAGGAAATGGGGCAAATACGAGGAATGTTTTTAACCGTAATGAGCCTAATCGGTGTTGTATCTCCTGTCATCGTTGGCTCAATACTTGTTCAGGGAAGTTTTTCAATAATTTACATAGTCTCCGCCTTGGCACTTTTCCCTATGTTATATATTGTTGTGAGATACTTTAAAAAAATCAAAGATAATAACTTCCATCACGTTCATATTTCAGGAGGTATTCAAGCTTTTTTGAATGATAAAAATATCAGGAATATTTATCTTTCCAATTTAATTTTACAAATATTTTATACTTGGGTAGTAATTTATGTTCCACTATATCTTTATGAAAAGATTGGATTCAATTGGCAACAACTTGGCTTAATGATTAGTATCGCACTTCTTCCTTTTATCCTTCTTGAAATACCAGTTGGAAAACTTGCTGATAAAAAACTTGGTGAAAAAGAATTGCTTATAGCAGGTATCATCATTGCTTCGCTGAGTCTAATTGCAATGTCCACAATAACGGTAGCAAATTTTATAATTTGGACAATAATTTTATTAGTTTCAAGAGTTGGTGCGAGTTTAATAGAAGTTACCACAGAGAGCTATTTCTTTAAACACATAAACGCATCTAGTCAAAATCTAATTGGTTTTTTCCGTACAGCTGGACCACTAGGTACGATCACAGGTTCGATTATTGGAAGTTTTCTTCTTGTATTCTTAGATTATAAATATATATTTGCTATATTTGGAATGATTATGCTTGTTGGTATTAAATTTGCACTATCAATCAAAGACACTAGATAATTACAGACCTTCTTTAAAGCTCACATTTATTACTTTAGGTGCTAAAGAGGTAACATCTAGATATTTTGGAACTTTTACATTTTCAGTCTTGATCTCAATTTTCATATCACCTTCTTTTGCTTCCTTTGCATCAATTGTCACACTCAAATCCTTCGCCTCAAAAGTCTCAACATCTCTATTGTTTCCACTAATTATAACCTTAACAGTTGAAGGTACACTTTTCACAACAGTAATGTTTTCCGGAAGATATCTATATTCAACAGGTATCTGGTACTCCTTTGATACAACACCAGTTTGATAAACAAAAACAAACCACAAACAAAGTGCGATTCCGACGGATAAAATTTTCGCACCAGCATTCTTTCTTGCGAAATAATTCCAAAAACCGTTATGAAATTCTGACACCTCAACATTCTTAAAGAAATCATGTAAAGTGTTTGCTAAATCCTCTGTATTATTCATTTTTGTTAATTTTCCACCAATAGAAACAGAAACTTCTCCTCTCTCCTCAGACACCACAATAGCCATGGCATCTGTACGCTCTGTGATACCTGCGGCAGCCCGATGTCTTGTGCCTACCCTAGAATATTCCGAAAACTCCTTAGCTAAAGGCAAATGCAAGCCAAAAGATTTGATAGTGGAACCTTCAACAAGTAAAGCTCCATCATGCCCGGGGCTTGTTGGGTCAAAAATACTTAAAATAAGAGGGAAAGATATTTTTCCTTCTAGTGGAAAGCCTCCTTCCACCAAATCATCAAGAGGGTATTCTCCTGGTAAAACGATAATTGCACCAATTCTTTTTTTTGCCATCTCAAAAGTAGAACGAACAATCGTTTGAACATTGTCATCTGGCACAAGAGCTTGTGAAAATTTCATTTTTCTACCTGAAGCAAACCACTTGAAAAATTTTCTAATTTCTGGCTGAAACACAAGCACAAAAATAGCAACAAAAAATGTTAGAAGAGGTTGAAAGAGTTGTCTTGTTAGACCAAGATTAAATGTACGAGCAAGAAAATCCATACCAAAAAGCAAAACAATTGATCCAAAAACGAAAAAAGATCTTGTTTGTTTTATGAAAATAATAATGAGGTAAACACAAAAAGTCACTATCAAAACATCGAGTGCGTCCTTAATTCCAAAAGCCATAAATGCTCGGGGAAAAGCATATAATGCAGAGTAACTATTTGCTAAAGATATCGAACTTAAATATGTATACATAAAAAATTAATTATTTAATATCAATCTAATAAACCCCTTGTCTGTGTCAGGATAAACCACATCGCCCAACACAACAGTAGGCGCTAAGGTCTGCCCTGAAATACTTTTCATTTCCTCAAAAAATTCTTTATTACTTAAAACTTCCTTCTCTACAAAATCTATATGATTTTCTTTTAAAAAATCCAATAAATCATCACACCAATAACAATTTCGCTTTGTGTAAACAACCATATTCATAAAACCATTGTAACCGCACATACTAATACGAGCAAGTTTAAACAAAACAGAAAAGAAAAAGACTTGCAGATGACTGCGAAGTCTTAGTGTATCAAACCCTCAACGCTTGTTGAATTTTTCGAAGGCGAGTTTGAGCGCCTCGATCTCGTCCGGAAACATTGCAATGATTTCCAAACTATCCACACCTTCTGCCTTGGTGAAGAAATGCGACAGGTCGAGAATATCATCGATTTGATCCTCTTTGACAAACTCGAGGCCACCAGATGAAGGATGGAGGCGGATGAAATTCAAGGCATCGGAATCGACAAGGACGCAATATGTCACCTTTTGTCCCTCAACTAGGGCATCAATACTGTGACGCATAACACATCGACGAAATACATCACCCAACTCCTCTTGCACCTCACGAAGCAAGCCTTCCTTTGAGTCTTCATCGGGCTTCAGTTTTCCATGAGCCGTAACTTGGCAAGCCCCAGGATAGGACTCTGGTGCCCAACCTTTTTCCTGGTTTCTGCTTCCTCTTCGGCTTAGAACAGCAAAAAGCTCCTTTTCAGGCCCAATTCTGGTCATAACAATAAGCCCGACCGATTTTACCACTGATTCTGTCTTGGTTTCTTTTGATTGTTCGGCCATTTTGGCCTCCTTTCTATTTTGATTTTTTTGTACAACTGAGCGAATCCCAGTGCTTAAATCACCTTAACACGAAAAATATATGAGTCAACCCCAGAGATGTTGTAAATGTTCGAGTTGTTCAAGTTGTTCTATATGAAGATACAAAATCCGCTAAATTATAGTGTAGTAAAAAATAAACAGTATCATACGCAATACTATTAAGCATTTGTATTTACATTTAGAACATTACAACAATTCAAACACTAGAACATGTATAAAAGTTACACCTTTATACATTCAATGCACATAAACATAGGAATCTCCTTCCTCGCCTTATCCTCACTGTTTTTCTTTGGTCCCTTTTGACTTTCTTTGTGTGAAATCCACTCTTCGAGCTTTATTATAAATATACTATTTTTCACCAATGATTTTACATACATTTGAAGTGGTCTGTGAAATGAATATGTTTTTTTACTATTTTTATTTCCCGGGTTCATCAAAATTGGAATTTCAATTTCGCTCATATATCTTGCAATTTTTCTATATTGAATTCTATCTTTTTCATCATAATACCAATCGCTGTTTTGTGGAATTCTAAAAGAAGGATGATTAATAACCACGACAAGTTTTCCTCCTTCTTTTATTTTTTTTGAAACCTCACTCATTACAGCATCCAAATTCTTCATATTCTGAATTGCAAGCACAATAGTTGCTGTATCAAATTCTCCATCTTTAATTTTAGAAAGATTATCTGCAGAAGCTAAAACATATTTAACTTCCATAGAATCTGTATTTTTCTTCTCCGCAATATCAAGAAGCTCTAGTCCAACATCCACCCCAACCACTTCTGCACCTTTTTCAGAGAATGCCCTAGAAAATGTACCGGTGCCACATCCCACATCCAAAATTTTCACACCTTTTGCTGGTGCTACTATTCTCATCAAATTTGGTAGTATAACTTTTTGTTGATAGCTATCTGTATCTTCCACTGTATTATCATACCAATCTGAAACATTCCCCCACGAAGTATTTTTATTTTCCATTCCTCCAAATTAACATAAATTGTAACTATTCACTAGCCGAAAGAATTCAAACATCTTTTAAAATAAACAATAGTATTGTCTATAATACTATTGATCAATATTATGTATATATTTCCACGCACTACCCAATGGACGAGGTGGGGCAACTTTATATATGAATATTAATATATCTCTGAGAAATTTCTTTCTGGCCCTTTTATCAGCAAATAGATTTTCTATGAAATCAAAACGTTTTTCCTTTAATAATCTTGAAATCCTCGTTACTGTTGCAGGGCTTACATTCAACGTATTCCATATTGCATATTGTGATAAACCTTCTTTTAACATAACCAAAATCGCTAACCTTTTAGCCAACATAACCTTTTCAGAAGAAGTAAAAAGCTCATCAATAAAATTTAAGCTTTTTTCTTTACTATTTAAACTCATTAGAGAAAATACAAATTGATCGTTTATCTTTGAATATATTTTCTTATCTATTTTATTTTTTGAGACCCTTACCATAACATAAATATTATATCATCAAATAATAGTATTATACACAATACTATTAGACTATATAAATAGGTAGCATCATATACAATACCATTAAAGATATTCCATATCATGAAAAAACTAATAGTATTATAGACGATACTATTGATAAAATTGTAACTTCATATTATTCTAGCCTGTCACCCCAACTATGCTATAATCCTGAAATGAATAATTTTAAAGAATTAGCAAAAGAATATGCTGGTATAGAGCTAAACGACACACAAATTGAACAATTCTCTAGCCTTGCAAACTTTTTACTTGAAACAAACAAAGTAATAAACCTAACCGCTATCCGAGATATAGAGGGTGTGTATATAAAGCATTTTCTCGATTCACTTACCCTTTTCAAAGGAATTCCAAAAGACACAAAATTCATTGCCGATATTGGTTCTGGTGCTGGCTTCCCTGGCCTTCCTCTCGCAATCGCAAATCCGAACATGCAAATAACTATGATTGAGTCTATTGGAAAGAAAGTGAATTTCATAAAAAGCTGTCTGGAATTGTTGAAACTTAAAAATGCAAACGTTGTAAATGAAAGAGCGGAAAAACTTGCAAATGACAAAAGATTTAGAGGAGAGTTTGATGTTGTTACAGCAAGAGCTGTGACAGCACTTCCCGAACTTATTCAGCTTTGTCTACCTATGGTTAAAGAAAACGGAGTGATTATAGCAATGAAAAATATAAATCAAGAAGAGCTTGATTCAGCTGAAAGAGTTTTAATTGGTGAAAAACTGGAAATTAAGGAAATTGTTGAAATAAATATCCCAGATCTTAGCCCAAGACAATTGATTGTCATTGGAAGGATTTAAGATTTATGAATAAATGCATTAAAGAAGCTAAGATCCATCCCATTCTTAAATCATAAATCCTAAATCTTGAATCTGTCAAAACTCTTGACATTCACAATTAATAAGCACAGACTTAAGGTATGCACAAGCCTGCTCACCATCCAAAGGAAGAGGAAAGGCTCAACATCGTGAGAGCTTTAAATATTCTCGACACAAAGCCAGAGGAGCGTTTTGATAAGATAACAAAAATGGCTGTAGACAAACTCCATGTGCCAATCTCCACAATCACGATAATAGACAAAGCGAGAGAATGGTTCAAATCATACAAAGGTGTTAATTCATCTGAATCACATAGAGACACATCTTTTTGTGGACACGCACTGCTCGCAAGTGATATTTTTATAATCGAAGACACATTAAAAGATGACCGCTTCGATGGTAATCCACACACCCGAGCTCATCTTCCGATTCGTTTTTATGCTGGTATTAATCTGAAGCATACTAAAAGTGGTCTTCCTGTTGGCGTATTTTGTATTAAGGATTACAAGCCACACAAAATGGACAAAAAGGAAATTGACGAATTTTTGGAGCTAGCAAAAGAGGCTGAATATCAACTAAATAAAGAAAAAGAGCTACATTCTAGGGATAAGTAAACAAATGCTAAACTGTAACTACCCAACCAAAAGGCTTGAAAAAAGTCATATTTCTAGTATGATGTGGAACTAGTAGATAGTTTGTAGTGTGTAGTTGGTAGACAAGACAAATTCAAGACATGTTTTATGTTATGTGTTATGTGTTATGTGTTATGTGTTCCATGTTTACATCATTGCGGGATCGTATAATGGTAGTACACGTCCCTCTGGAGGACGCTATCTTGGTTCGAGTCCAAGTCCCGCAGCAAATGGCCTTTTGAGGCCTATTTGATGCGGGAAGGAAGCAAAGAGTTTTGCTTCCGCCTTGGACGAGAACGGCGGAGTATAATTTTTTAAGCTTAAAAAATTTCGAGCCGGCGCCTAGACA
>CAZTQI010000006.1:0-16315 GCA_964615805.1 uncultured Candidatus Saccharibacteria bacterium
GGGCATTTTCCTGGAAGATTTTTAAATGAAGAAGAATGGAAAAAAGAATTTTTGTCTTTTGATAGTCTGATTTCAGATATTCAAAAAAATAATTCAAGTGTTGTGATTCCAGACATTTCATTTTTAAAAAAGGAAATTGTAGGATTTCGTGCACCAGAGCTGAGTGTTAACAAAGCCTTGTATAAAACTTTAAAAGATTTTAATTTTGTTTATGATTCTAGTGGAATCGCACTTCCTGATAGGCAACCAAAAAAGGATGAATATGGTATTTGGCATATACCACTTAATACAATTGAAATTGGTGAGGGAAATATTTCGGCAATTTCTATGGATTATAGCTTGTGGATCCTTCAGTCTTATGGGGTCGAAGAGGTGAAAAAAGGAACAGAAACATGGAATAAATATTTCAATGACGTAAAAAAATCATTCACGGAGTATTTTGACAGAAATTATAAAAACAATAGAGCACCGGTGGTAATCGGGAATCATTTTTCACTTTGGAATGATGGTGTTTACTTCGAGGCTGTGAAATCTTTTGCCGAGGATGTTTGTGGTAAGCCTGAAGTGTATTGTGTGACATTTAAAGAATATGTTAAATACCTAAACGCCAAAACTACAGAACCCCTCGTCAAAAGTCTTTAATTGTGTTATATATAATGAATTCACAAGGTTTTGTATTCGAATTTAGTTTGTATTTAACCACATGGCGACTATAGTTTAGTGGTAAAACCCCGGTTTGTGGAACCGGAGTCGAGAGTTCAATTCTCTCTAGTCGCCCAGGCCAAAATACCAGCTTCTTAGCTGGTATTTTCCTTGGGCGACTAAGGAAGAGCTGGGTAGCTCTTCCGTGAGAGAATTGAAAGCCGGAGCGGGACCCAAGCAAGCTTGCTTGGGAGTGAGGCAGGCCTGTGAAATTTTGTGAGCGACGGCGAACAAAATATTCCTAGGCGATTCTCTCTAGTCGCCCCTAACCCTCCTCCAATTATCCACCACTACCGCGGTTGCAATCCCCACATTCAAACTCTCGGTCTCACCAAAAGAGGGGATGGTGATTTTGTTTGTTATATATTTTTCTATATTTTTTGAAATTCCATTCGATTCATTTCCCATCACAAGTAAGCCACCTTTTGGAAAATTAAATTTGTGTACATTTTCTCCATTCATAAAAGTACCTAAAACTGGAACTTTTATATCCTCAAAAAATTTTTCTAAATCTGTATAAAACATTTGTACTCGAGTAAAAGATCCTTTTGTTGCAGAAATTGTTTTACTGTTGTATTCATCGACAGTGCTTTCTGAAGCTACAATTTTTCTAATTCCATACCAATCTGCAATACGAATAATTGTGCCAAGATTTCCTGGGTCACGAATATCATCTAGTACTAATATAATTTCGTCTGAATTTATATCAAAAGCTCCGTTTTCTTTTTGATAAACAACAGCAAGCGCAGAGTTGTTTGTTTGTAGGGATGTAACTTTTTCAATTTCATCTGCTTCGACAATATCGTGTTCTGTACTTTTTTCGTCTATTAATTTTGAATTTTCAGAGTAGAAAGTCTTTGAAGATAAAATATATTCGATTTTAAAATCTGAATTTAGTAGCTCTTTTACACTTTTTTCTCCTTCCACTAAAAATAGCTCATGTTCACTGCGGTATTTCTTCTCGTGAAGGGATTTTATTAGTTTGATTTTTGCCTTGGTTAACATAATAGGAGTTTAGCGCATAAATTCGTGGGAGTCTATCGCTAAACTAAATTCGAAGCACGAAATCCGAAATCCGAAACAAGTCCAAAATTCAAATAATTAAATATTAAACAAATTCAGAATTCCGTTTTGAATTTAGAATTTAATCCAATTTGAATTTGTTTCGGATTTCGTGCTTCGTATTTCGAATTTACAACCCAACAGAATGGATTCCCGTCTTCACGGGAATGACAGAGTTGGGTTGTGGTGCTACAATATTTCTATATGAAGTTCAAACTAAAACCATTCCTCAAAAAATATGAAAATCATATCTCTTCAGGAATGCTTATTGGAGGATTTATTTTAGATAATCTTACTTTGAGAGGCATAGATTCATTATCTGATACTATTATTCTCACGATCTATTTACTTATTGCTGGTATTTCAATTGTTTTAATTAATTTATATGATGGCGGAAAATTAAAAACCCCACTGATCACAAAAGCTCAGCCGTGGCTTCAGTTTATGATGCAATTTGTGCTTGGAGCTTCGTTTAGTGCATCTTTTGTTTTCTATTCTCGTAGCGCAACACTTTCTGCAAGTTGGCCTTTTCTTCTTGTGATACTACTTTATCTTCTCGGTAATGAATTTCTGAAAAAACACTATATTAGATTTAGTGCTCAAATTGGAGTATATTTTATGGCGATTTTTTCATTTTGTATATTGATTATGCCAATCCTTGTTAGAAAAATTGGTGATTGGGTTTTTGTTTTAAGTGGTTTTCTTGCTCTTTGTTTAATATTATTATTTATTTATATACTTCATTTTGTAAATATTAAAGAAATTAAAAAGAGCAAAAATACTTTAATTTATTTCATTGGTGGGGTTTTTGTATTGATAAATATTTTATATTTCACAAATATGATTCCGCCAGCACCTCTTGCGCTTAAGGAGGTGGGGCTTTATACATCTGTTTCAAAAAACAAAGATGGATCATATGTACTTCTTGGGGGGCAGGATAAAAAACTAAGATCATTCTTCAGTGGAACTGAAACTTATTCTTTAAATCAAGGTAAGCAGGCCTATCTATTTTCCTCAATTTATTCTCCAGCAAAATTAAATACTCAGGTTGTTCATGTTTGGTATAATTTTAATGAAACAAAAAAAGAGTGGGAGGATGTTGGGCGTATCGAGCTCTCTATTTTTGGAGGAAGGGGAGATGGATATAGAACATATTCAATCAAAGAGGCCTTATTTCCAGGTCTTTGGAGGGTTGATATTGAAACAGAAAGTGGTCAGATAATCGGAAGGAAGAAGTTTAACATTAGCGGTTAGGCACTGGCCATTAGGCTTTAGCAAAAAAACAGAAAGACTTTCCCAAAGGGAAAGTCTTTCTGTTTGAATTCTGTATTAAGCTAGAGCCTAGTGCCTAGAAGCTAGAGCCTAGCAGCTCACTATATTGAGCGAGAAAAGAGGGAATAGCAAGCATTAACCCGATAAGTGGTAATACAAAAAGTGCTACGGTGATTATAATTGTCCACTGAAAATATTTTCGAGTTTTTTCGACAGATGAATAGATTTCGTTGATTTTAATTTGTTGTTCCTCTAGCTTTTTTATTATTTCTGTTTCCATATTTATTTATCCGCGCACTAACATTGGCATTATTTTTTTTGTTGCAAACATTGAATACTCTTAACTTACACACTGTTTACAAATTATGGTTAGTTTAATAATTTACCAAAAAAATATGGTGCAACAATGCTAATGTTAGTGTGCGGATTAATTGTAACATAGAACACCATAAAACTTTTGATATATATTTTTTATGATATAATTTAACATATAAAGTTTAATAGATATGAAAAAAAATAAATTCATGAAAATATATATAATCATAGCGTCATTTATTATCGGGGTAGTCTTAACTGTGTTTACGTATCAAGCAATAACAATTTATCAGCTTCGAACAATTGTTTCGCAAGATCATAATACTGTGGTCCAGATTGTTGATTTTCTAAACAAGTCAATGCAAGGCTCCCAAACACAACAGTCATCCACTCCTGCTTCAAATCCTGCTCCAGCAAAAAAATAATATCTTGGTTTTCGTAAAACGACTTCAGAAAATATTTTGAAGTCGTTTTCGTATTTTTTGACAGTCCGCTCAATACTCGGTGTGGCTTTTTATCCACATACTTTTTTTTATAAAAATGTGTACAATAGTTATCCCTCTGAAAACCTCACAAGGCGCTCCAGAGGTTTTTTGCACCCTAAATAATTTAAATTTATAGTATAATATATATGTCATTACACAAACATTCATCAAAAAATAAGAAATGCGAATTTGAATCACACAAGAAACTTGTTGTTGATATTAAAACCGCTGTTGCAGAACATAAAAAAACACAACATACAGTAGACGCATTCATGATTGGTGTAATTTTGGTTTTTGTTACATATGCAATGTTGCGTTAGGTGCCAAACAGATGAAATACATATACTTAAATTTAATAGCTTTCTTTGGATTTTTAGCAACATATTTTGCTTTTCAATACGGTTATTTTTTAAGTATAAACAACTCTGCTTATAATTTTCCTCGACCAGATTTTTTAAATTTACCCTTCTTTTTAATAACTGATATAGGTGGGTTGATATTTATTTCACTTATTTCAATATTTCTTGTTTCTTTTCTAGTAACTAAAGGTAAGTACAGATGGGCTTTTTACAGTACAGCAGCTTTGTTTGGAGGGTTAGTATCTCAGACTATTATAAAGAATTCTTTGGCTGTGGGTCGGCCCGAGGGCAGTATCGCATCGACCATAGGATATTCTTTTCCAAGTGGACACACCAATATGGCCACAATTTTATTTTTATCCATATGCCTTTATGTTTTTAGCAGTATTAAAGATGTAAAAAAAAGAAAAAAATATTTTATTTTTTCAATAACTTTAATTGTTCTTATTGGGTTTAGTCGTATCTACTTAAATACGCATTGGGTGAGTGATGTTTTGGCAGGATGGTGCCTTGGTTTGTTTTGGGCAACTGCTCCAAAAGCTGTGAACAATTTTGTAATTTTTAAGCACAAATTTTTAAAATAATGTTTAAATTTTTGAATTTTGATAAGAGAAAAGAATTTAATTAGAGACGTCATTAGAAATTGAAAAATTATTTACAAAATTAAAAATTATAAAATTAAAAATTCATTAAAAACCCCTTGCATCTTAAGGGTTTTTTAATGTAGTATAGTCTTATGAAAATACTAGACGGTAAAAAAACAGCTAAAATAAAGGAGGATGAGTTATTAAAGAGGGTAAAATCCTGTAAAAAAGTACCACAACTCGCTATTATTTTGATTGGAGAAAGAGAAGATTCTAAAACCTATGTAAAACAGAAAATAATGACAGCTGGGCGCTTGGGTATTAAAACTCATCTTTTTTCTTTTGAAGAGAAAATAAAGCAAGAAGGTCTGATTGAAGTAATAAAGGAATTAAATTCAAATACAGAAATAGATGGAATTATTGTACAGATGCCACTACCTGCGCATTTAAATACTCGACTAGTTTTAGATGCTATATCGGGAGCAAAAGATGTCGACGGACTTACAACAGTTAACCAAGGGAAAATTCTTACAGGCGACACATCTGCTTTTATGCCAGCAACAGCTCGAGGAATTATTTCTCTTTTAATGCTAAATAATGTTTCTTTACTTGGAAAAAGAGTTGTTGTGGTGGGGCGATCACTTTTGGTGGGGCGTCCTGTTGCTTTACTCGCTGAGCGATACGGGGCAACTGTGATTGTGTGTCATAGTAAAACAAGAAAATTAGAGGAATTGACTAAGCTTGCAGATATTTTAATTGTTGCTATTGGTAAGCCAAAATTTATTACAAAGAAACATGTGAGAAAGGGGCAGATTATTGTTGATGTTGGAATTACTGTGAAGGAAAAAAGCGGAAAGAAAGTTTTGATAGGGGATGTAGATTATGAGAAGGTTTCAAAAATTGTAAAAGCAATTTCTCCTGTTCCTGGTGGGGTAGGGCCGATGACGGTGATTTCTTTGTTGGAGAATGTGTGTGATGTGTATTTGAGTACAAATAATTTTTAATTTTTAATTTTTGAATTTTTAAATAATGTTCAAATTTTTGAATTTGTACTGTCATCCTCGTGAAGTCAGGATGGGGTACGACTGCAAGAACGGAGCGCGACGGCGCTGAGTACAGCGAGGATGACAGTCTGGCTGGTATTATTCACTAGAGCATTAAGAAATTATTTATAAAATTCAAAAATTACAAAATTAAAAATTTGAATATCGGGCGTGTTTGGATGAAAAATAGACTTAAAATGTTATAATGGAGTAGTTATCAAAATAACCTTAACTATTATGGACATATTAAAAAACAAATACTTTACTTGGCTTTCTGTTGCTGTTGTGGCAATGTTGTTTCTCTTTTTGGGATCAGCAACAATTCATCAGTTAAAGGAAACAGACACATCAAGTATTGATTCAAGAAATACAATAACCGTTTCTGGAAGTGGGGAAGCTGTGGCTGTGCCAGATATCGCTAAATTTTCTTTTTCTGTGATAAAAGAAGCTAAGACATCGGCAGAGGCGCAAAAAACTGTTACAGATATTTCTAATAAAATTCTTGATGCCGTTAGAAAAAATGGAATTGAAGAAAAGGATATAAAAACAACAAACTATTCTTTGTATCCAAAATATGATTATAATCGAGTAGTTTGCCCAGCTATTTACCCATCGACATGTGACAGTGGAAAGGAAGTGTTGAGAGGATATGAAATTTCTCAAAGTTTTGAAGTAAAAATTAGAGACGTTGAAAAGGTTGGTGATATTGTAGCGGGAGCAACTGGTGCCGGAGCAACAAATATAAGCGGTCCAACATTTGGAGTTGATAAAGAGGAAGTTGTGATAGCAAAAGCTAGAAATGAGGCCATAGAAAAAGCAAAAGAAAAAGCAGAGCTTATTGCAGAAGGCTTGGGTGTGAGACTTGTAAGAGTTGTCGCGTTTTCTGAAAATGAAAATTCGTATGGTATGACTGTGACAAATAAGGCTTTTGGAATGGGCGGAGCAGATGCAGTTTCCGCACCTCAAATGCCAACAGGGGAGAATAAGTATTCAAGAACGGTGCAGGTGACATATGAAATACGTTAATGTTCTAGGCTAAAACATTTTATACCCAAAATGTTCGCCCGAACAAATTTGTTTTAGGGTGTTGTAATTATTCAAATTGTTCTAGATCTAAAAAAATCGCTACAGTATACTGTAGTGATTTTTTTAGAAAGCAAATTTTAATAAAAGTGTGGATAAATTTTAAAAAAAATTTGTAATTTCATGTTATAATTACTATCAAATACAGAACATGCACTTTACTGCGAATAAAAAATTAAAGTTTAGTATAACTATGTTTTTTATAGTAGTTTTTTCTGTATCATTTACTACTTTTGTATACGCAGAAAACGGTACTCCCTCCTCCATTTCATATCACGGAACACTCACTGACACGGGAGGTAATCCATTAGGAGGAACAGGCACACAATATTACTTCAAATTCTCTTTCTGGGACTCACCTACAGGTGGTAGCAAAGTCTGGCCATCTTCTTCACCAACATCACTACCTCTTACAGTAAAGCAAGGTTCTTTCAATGTAAATATTGGAGATACTGATAATGGATATCCAGATATTCTAGACTATAACTGGAATTCAAATCAAAAAGTATATTTACAAATCGAAATATCAGGCAGTGAAAACGGAGTTTATGAAACTCTAACTCCTCGCTCTCTTGTAACATCCGCTCCTTTCTCTCAAGTGTCTTCACAAGTAAACGGAGTAAATGATTCTTCCTTTGGTACTACTACTCCATTTCTTAATACTCTCATCTCTGCTCTCTCTACCAACATAAACAAAGCAGTGATGACTATCAAAGGTGCAGTGGGACAAGTTGCGAATCTCTTCAACATCACAGACTCAAACAACAACTCGCTCTTCACCGTGACTGCTGATGGAAAGGTTGGGGTGGGGACGAGTACGCCGAGTGAGAAGTTGAGTGTTAATGGGAACGCAAATTTTGGTGGAAATCTTTTTGTAAACTCGAGCGGATCTTCTACCTCGAAAATTTATGTAGGGGCTGCGTCTAATGCTCCAGGTTGGGGTGGATTGTGGGTTGGTTCAAATGTGAGTACTCATACAGTAAGTAATTACAGCTTCTTATCAGATGGGGTAAGTTCATTTTTCAGTGCACCTGCTAGTGGTAATGTCTATTTTAGAATTAGTAATAGTGATAAAGCAATAATTACAAATACTGGTAATTTTGGAATCGGTACTTCTTCTCCCTCTGCAAAACTCGACGTCTGGGGAAATCTAAATGTGGGAACTTCATCAACACCTGCATTGTTTGTGAATACTGCGACGGGGAATATTGGGGTGGGGACGAGTACGCCGGCTTATCCTTTAGATATTGCTGGAAAAATAGGAATAAATGGAAATCAATTTATATATGTTCCAGGAGGAAATTTCACAGGGACTTCGTTTATAGGTAATGGAGGGTCAAATATTTCTTATACTTCTGGAGTGGATGGAAAATATAACACTTTTAATGGTATTGGTTCTGGATCATCTTTAACAACAGGTTCTTACAATACTGGTTTTGGTACAAATGCACTCGCAAGTATTACAACAGGTCAATATAACATGGCTATTGGTGTTAATTCATTGTTTAGTAATTCTACCGGAAGTTCAAATGTTGGAATAGGGTATAACACTCTGTATGATGCAACAGGACATTATAATGTTGCTATTGGAGCTACCGCTATGCGATACATGGTTAGCGGAGCAGGTAATACTGCGATAGGATATGCTGCTCTGCCAGCAAATACTTCAGGTGCTTATAATGTTGTTATGGGTTATGGTGTTGGCCAGTTTTTAACTTCTGGTGGTGAGAATCTTATTTTAGGAAAGTTTGCAGGAAGATATTTGTCTGATAATTCAACAGCGGTAACATCTTTAAATAATTCTGTCTACCTCGGTTCAACAGCGTATCCTAGTGCAGCGACAGGGATAACAAATGAGATAGTAATTGGATATTCCGCTATCGGAAATGGAAGTAATAGTGCAACTCTTGGTAATGATAGTATTACAAAAACAATTTTGAAAGGAAATGTCGGGATTGGTACTGCTGCCCCAACCCACCCATTGTCAGTAGAAGGGAGCGGTGCTGTGGTAAATGTTGGAGGAACAGCAAATGGAACGAGCTACCTGCAGTTTAATGGTGGACGAGCGATGGTTGGACATTATACCAATGGTATCAGAGACCGAATAATCTTTCAGAGTACTACTGGGCGAGGGGTATCATTTACTGTGAACAATCCAACATTTGCAAGTGAAACAAATGAAGCTATGACTATAAATACTTTTGGCAACGTCGGAATTGGTAATACTGCACCAAGAAATAATCTTGAAATAGGTGCTTTTCCTGCAGGGATAACAGGGACAGGCCTTGCACCTTTGGGTATACAAGTTGATGCTAATGGTTCTGGATTTACTATTGCCAATAGTGCGACAGAATACACACGTTTTGTTTCAGGAGGTGCTTTAAAGGGTATGCTTGGAACAGGTTCTGTGGTTTTTGCAATAAAGAATGGTGGTGATATTCAATTTTCCCCCGCAAATACTGATGTAATGAGATTGACAAGTTCAGGCAACGTCGGGATTGGCACTACAACCCCAACCTCAAAACTTTCACTTGGAAGCGGTCAGATAGAGGTTCCTGTTGGTTCCGTGTCCGCACCTTCATACTCTTTTTCAGGAAAACTCAGCACGGGTTTATTTGCAGATGCGAGTAATAATATTCAAATGGCAAATAGCGGTGTAAATAATTTTTCTTTTAATAATTCTGGTAATTTTATATTAAATAGTGCTGGTGGTGGAATTATTATTGGTAATAGTGGTAGTGCAGCTATTCCTGCTTATCGATTCTTAAGCGCCGCCGATGCTGGAATGTTTAGAGCCGCTGATGGCACCAGTAATATTGGTTTTTCTACAGCTGGTGTAAATAGACTTCATATACTTGCAAACGGAAATATCGGCATTGGCACCACAACCCCATCCTCCAAACTCACAGTCGTAGGTGACATAGACTTCACCGGTGCACTTAAACTCTCAGGCTCTGCAGGAACACTCGGGTATGTACTTCAAACAACAGGAACAGGAGTACAGTGGGTTGCAACAAGTACATTGGGAATAAGTACGGACTTAAATGCTCTAAGTACAATACGTGTAGGTAGCGGAAACACAGGAGGTGGTTCAGGAGCGATAAACTTTGGTTATTCTAACTATGCTCAAGGAAATTACTCAACTTCTTTAGGTTATGATAATGAATCATCATCACAGTATTCTGTTGCTGTAGGTTATTTAAATATAGCAAGTACTAATAGTTATGCTGTTGCTGTTGGAGGAAACAACACCTCATCAGGAGATGGATCTGTTGCTATGGGACGAGGTAATGAAGCAACCGCATTAGGCTCTGTTGCTTTAGGTAGAAATGTTACCAACTCCACTGCCAACTCACTTATGATTGGTGTATCCAACACTGCGAAGTTGACCATTGATTCGAGTGGGAATGTGGGAATTTCAGGAACTGCTTCCACAGGAAGTAATCTTCTTGTGGGTGGAAGTATTATATACATGAATAACCAACAGGCTTTAACACAAGGTCTAAATACTTTGGTTTTGGGTGCTGCTACTTATTTTACAACAATTAATTATGGTAATGCATCTACTCTTAAACATAATTTTATTGCAGGCAACGTCGGCATCGGCACCACAACCCCCTCAGCTCAACTAACAACAACCGGCACAGTCAGATTCGCATCTCTCACGGGAGCCGGTTCCAACCTCATCGTAGACTCTCTAGGAAACGTAACAGTATCATCAGATGAAAGACTAAAGAACATAGACAGTACATTCAACAGAGGATTAGAAGACATCATGAAGATAAACCCTATAACCTATCATTGGAAAACAGAAACAGGTTATGATACTACAAATGCATACACAGGATTCTCAGCTCAAAACATACAACTTGCTATACCTGAAGCTGTTGCTACATCATCAGATGGTTTCCTTAATCTTGCAGATAGACCTATTATCGCTGCACTTGTGAATGCGGTGAAGGAGCTTTCACAAAAAATATCTTCATTGTATGACGGAGTTGCAGAAATATTTGTTAAAAAAGTTAAAACAAGTGAATTGTGTTTAGATGATGTATGTATTACATCTGCTGAACTTCGAGAAATTCTAAATAGGAATAATGTTCTTCCAACACAAACAAGTGAGGTATCAAATCCTCCACCTGCGAATAATGAAAATCAAAATAGCACGGATACAGAAACCGAAACTAATACAGCTTCTTCAACAAACACCACTTCTTCGGCAGATGATTCTCAAGCAGAATCGACAACAGAGAGTGCTGAGCCAGCTGAAAACACTCAAGCGGTAGAGGTGGTGGAGCCGGAGACTGTTGATAATAATGTAGCTACACCAGAAGCAACAGCCTCTGTCACAGAAGCACAGAGTGATGTAGTTGTGGCACCAGAGATCTAGGTTGTTTCCACTAAGATAAAATATTTTGATGTTTAAAATTTTCACAAAAAAAATATTTCGAGTAAGTTTGCTTGTGGTTTTTTTCTTTGCTCCTATTTTTTATATTAATGCAGTAGATGCCACATCAACAAATTTTACTGTTTCAAACTCAATCTTTGGCTCCGGCCAACAAATGGATTCCACCACTTTTTCATTGCAGGGTGCTTTGTCTAATTCGCAGGATGTTTCGTATGCAAGTGGCATGTTGCCTTTGGTCCCAGGAAATATTACTTCATGTGGAAAGATTGTTACCGCGGGAACTTATACAGTAAGTACAGACCTTTCAAATATTTCCGGCCCTTGTTTTGTTGTCTTGGCTAGTAATGTAAATATAGATGGAGCAAATCACATAATTTCGGGAACTTCCAGTAATACTAGCTATGCCGTCATGGCCACATCTTCAGTTGTCGATGGTGGCTCTTCGTATATAAATATAAATATTCAAAATATTGTTTTCAATAATTTCGGAGGAGGTGTAAATGCGAGTGGAAATAGCGGAACACTTTCTGGAGGAAACGGTGGCAGTGTTGTAATCGCATCATCAACAATGGGTTCTGTTATTGCAAACGGAGGATCTTCATCTCTTGGTATCGGTGGCTCTGGTGGTTCGATATCTATATCTGGTACAAATCTCAAATTTGCTGGAAGAAATTTTTCTGCAAGTGGAGGCTCTGGAGTTTTTAGTGGTTCAAGTGGTGTGATTACCGTAAATGGTACCGTGCTAATTTCGAATAGTGAAGTTTGGAGTGGCAACGATAGCGCGTGGCTTGGTACAAGAGAGTGGAGTTTTGTAGATAATGCATACAACACAGGTACAACAACAGGCACCACAACCTTTAGTGGCAGTGCATATAATAATGGTTTTGTTTCAAGTAATGCTGTGTTTTCAAATTATGTATCAAGCGGAGGGGGAGTGGAGATAGATAGCGATTCAAATTTTCATGGGACAGGAAAAGTTGGTGGAACAGTACTTGATTCTCTATTTCAAAATATCACAGCGTGGAGTTTGATAAATGCCTCTGTGCTCACTGGTTATATTTTGGGCGACATCACTTTCAATGATACTTCATACAATGATGGAACTATTTTTGATAATGCGGTCTTTAATGATAATTCTCACAACTCCGGAACTGTTTTAGGAAATTCAACTTTCAATAATTTTTCATATAACGCCGGTGTGGTAGATAATGCAACTTTCACAGCCCAAACCTTCAACTCTGTTGCGGGAATTCCAAACGCAGATCCCACAGGTCTTTCAAATGGACATTCAGTTTTGGGAGATATAATATTTTCTGCGACAACTAGCCCTGTAATATTCAATGTTAATACTGGATCTGTGTGGGGAGCGAATACTTCTTCTTGGATTTTTGCAACAGCGGGGCAGAGTTGGGTATTTAATTTTGCCAACAACACAGGTGTGTTATCTGGAAATGCTTCATTTAGCAACGGTCAGAATGCTGGAACGGTAAATGGTAATAGCACTTTTTATACAAATTCTTACAACTCTGGAACCACAGCTTCCGCATATTTTTATAATAATTCATACAATAAAGGCACATCTGCAAATGCTAGTTTTTACGGCACAAGTATGAATAGCGGAGGTGCTGGCAACGGAAACGTGACAGTACGCTGTGATTTCTACGAGTCCTCACTCCCTGGTACTGGTAGTTGTGCCTTGGTCTATTATCATATTCCGTATTATTTTAATGGGGGAGCTGGCACAGATTGGGGAGATGTCGGGAGTTGGTTTTTTGATGCGTCTTCCACAGAGCCGACAAATGTATTACCACAAAACGGAGACATGGTTTATATCGGTGCAGAAATGACAAACGGTCCAAGCTCATCGATTTTGTTAGGTAGTATCATGGTGGCATCTTCTACCACAGGAGGAGGAAGCTTCTCTGTTGATTTTACAAATGCTTCTGGCCCAGCATATTTTTATTCGTCTAGTACAAACGCTGGTGTTGTGGATGGAGTCTTTCATATCTTTGGAAACAGATCTCTATCATCGGTAAATGTTTCAGGTACATATACAGATAATGTTGCTTTTCATAACGGGTCTTGGAACGATACAAACATTAATGCAGACGCTGTCTTTTACGATAGTAGTTTCAATGCAACAAACGGTGTTGTGAATGGTAACGCAGAATTTGCTGGTACAAACAGGAATGATGGAATTGTTGTAGGTGTTGCAACGATAAATCAGGGGGCAAGTCTTTCTGGAAGTGGTACTGTGCAGAATAATGTAATTAACTCTGGTAATATAAGTGGCGGAGTATTTAATAATATTGTTACAAATATTTCCGGCTCAATCACTGGTTCTATTTCAAACTTGGTAAGGATGATTTTTAATGGTGGAAGCTATGTTTCAAATACTGGCCAACTTTCTGGTGAGGCAGAGTTTAATGCAAGTTCTTCCAACCGAGGTGTTGTGACCGGTACATCAACCTTCAATAATTCTTCATACAATATAGGCACCACATCAGTCGCGACTTTTGTTGGAGACTTATCTGAAAATATTTACAACGGTGTGAGTGGTTTTGTTTCTGGTGTGAAGACTCGCTTATACACCGCTCTGGCTCCACAGTTGAATTTGTTCAGAGATTTCACAGACAGCGCATGGACAATTGTTGCAGATAATACATTGGTTAAACTTTTGTTTGGAAATTGTGGGTTCATATTTAGGTCTCTTAATGCAGGCTCGATCAATACTTGTGGAGTTCTCGATCAGGAAAATGCAACATATACACTTTCATCAAATATTTCGAATTATGCATATGATACATGTTTTGTTGTGAGAGCAAATAATGTCACATTAAATGGAAATGGATATGAGGTGTCTGCAAATTCAAGTAGCACATCTCTATATGCTGTGGTTTCCACATCAACACTTTCTGTTGATGCAACATCTAGTGCCTTCACAAATCTAACGATTAAAAATATTAAATTTATAAACTTTGCTAGCGGACTCATGGGTCGTGGTACAGATGTTCCTGATGGTATTGGAGGAAATGGAACAACTGTAACGATAGACCATACAACAATTGGTGATATTGATGTAAGTGGTGGGGATCCAATTGAGCAAGCGGGGCATGGAGGAGATGTTACTCTCGAGACTTCTATTACAAATGTCATAGCTTCAAACGGAGGTGACTCTACAGGTTGTGGTATTCCAGGAAATGGTGGAAATATTTCTATTACGACAGACTCTGTTTATGCCACAACAACAAATAGAGGAGGTATTGTTTCAGGTTGTCCAGAAAATGTCACGCCTACATACGGTTCGAGGGGTCGCCTTGTAAATTCGGTTATATCTAATGATACAAGATCGAGAGAGTCCGTTGTTTTTGTTCCTCAAATTAAGACTTCAGGAAGCGCAAGAATTTTTGATTTCGCAAAAATTGTTTCATTCTTACTTCCTGTAAATTTAATTTCTCCTATTAATTTTTCAAAACTCCCTAGCTTTTCTGATGTAGAAGGTAAAAATTCGTTCTCGTTTATTCCTATGATTAGTAGATTTATATTCGCTCCATTACCAAAAGAAATGGATTTAACAACTTCAAATGTTTTGAAATCCTTGGGAATAAAATATGAGAAAGATTTTGTCTCACTAAAGCAGACTTCTTTGTTAATAAAGAGCACAAAAAATATCCCTGGCTTATTTGATGTTTCAGTAAAAGGTATTCCAATCAGACTTTCTTCTGGAGCTTTTGATCAATCTTCAAATGTAAGTGTTACATCATATCTTATTTATTCATCAAAAAATTCTGTATCGCAACAAATTAAGGTTAATCCGAAAACTGAGATAATCATTAGGACAAACTTTGAAAGAAAATCAAAAATATATTTCAATAACAAAGAATTGGTTTTTGTAAACAATGAAGTAAAAATAATCGTTCCGTCCAAACCAGGTCGCTATGCTATTAAATCTTCAGACTCACCGATTCCTTTGGTGATCGAGGTTGTGGGGTCACCGATTCCAGAAAATACTCAAATCAAGGAGCCTAGTTTGCTTAAAAAGGTAACAAATTGGTTTGTTGGGCTGTTTAAGTAATATTTTAGATTTGATAGGGGATAATTTAGGCAATTTTATGGCTTAAAATAAGGAGAAAGTGCCTCATCCAGCAATTCTGCTGTTTCGTACCACAATACTTGCGGATTTTTCATGTCTATGCTATACTATTATCATGTATATAAACAGGTTTCCAAAAATTGAGGATAAAATAGAAGAAGGCAAAGTGCTTGTTATTTATGGTGCTAGGCAGGTTGGAAAATCTTCTCTTGTAAAGCGTTACTTGGAAAGCGTTATAGAAAAGTACATATTTTTCAACGGAGAGGATGTGAATGTCTCTGCTGTTTTTTCTTCAATGAATTTAAAACTCCTAAATGAAACCATTGGCGATACAAACTTGATAATTATAGATGAAGCGCAGGTTGTTCCAAATATTGGAATCTCCCTAAAGCTTCTTGTAGATACAAGAAAGGATTTGAAAATAATTGTAACAGGTTCTTCCTCCTTTGAGCTTTCGGGGCAAGTGGGTGAGCCGTTGGTAGGGAGGATGAACGTTATAACTTTGTATTCTCTTTGGGAAAAAGAAATTACTGGTGCGAATTTAGATAATAGTATTGATAATATAGATTTTGCTTTACGTTTTGGAAGATATCCTGCAGTAGTCACCACTCAGGTTGTTGAAAAGAAAAAAGAAATACTAACAAATATTGTAAATGGATATTTATTAAAGGATATTTTGGCTTTTGAGAAGGTAAAAAATTCTAAATTAATTCTGGATTTACTTAAGCTTCTTGCGTATCAAATAGGGGGCGAGGTTTCCGTGCAGGAGATTGCTACAAAATTGTCTGTTAGTAGGGATACAATCAATAGGTTTCTTAATTTACTTGAGCAAAATTTTATTATTTTTTCACTTCGTCCGTATGCTAAAAATTTAAGGAATGAAATTAGAAAAAAAGAGAAATATTATTT
>CAZTQI010000007.1:0-16027 GCA_964615805.1 uncultured Candidatus Saccharibacteria bacterium
TTGCTAAATAATTTATTAATTTTCTAGAGCCACTCCACTAACTCGTTCGGGGCGATTACTTTAGGTGACTAATGTGCGCTAAACAAAAGAATATCATCTATACAATATATAAAGTAAGAGGGCTGTATTTTTACGATTACATAAAAATACAGTCACTTGAATTGATGCATCAAAAAAGCCTCTGTTGAGCTCTTTTTTAACGCATAAACCACAAATCCTTACATAATCAATTATTTTTTATCAATTCTTAATTCTTTTTGTGATATAATCACAACATATGACCTGGGCATCAAAACGTCAAACATCTATTATTTTAGTATTGGTTGGGCTAGCTACCATTCCAGTATTTTTTATTATATATAAATATATATCCATCCCACCAACATGTACTGACCGAAAACAAAATCAGGAGGAAGTTGGGGTTGATTGTGGAGGACCCTGCTCCTTGCTTTGCAAATCGCAAGTTTCTGACCTTGTTGTTTCTTGGAAAAGATTTTTCCTTGTTGGTTCAGGTGTATATAATGTTATTGTCTATGTGGAAAATCCAAACGTAAATGCTGGTGCGGAGAATGTTGGTTATCAAATTCGTGTTTTGAATAAGGAAGGTATTTCTATGTATGAACGACATGGGGCAACAACGATTCCTGCGAAAAGAGCAGTACCGATTATTGAGACCGGAATTTCTTTCGGAAATCAAACTCCGTCTCGTATCGAATTTAAATTTGATGATGGACTTGTATGGACAAAACAGATTTCAAAAAATATTCCACTGGTTGTTTCAAATAATCAATTAACTGGCGCAACAAGCACTCCAAGATTAATGACGAATATAATTAACAAGGATTTTAATCAATACTCTGACATTGAGGTTGTGGCAATTCTTTATGATGAAGTAGGTAATGCTATGGGCGCATCGAGGACATTTATTGACAAGATTGAGTCAAATCAAACCCTACCAATAATATTTACTTGGCCAGAGCCTTTTAAGAAAATTCCTACAAAAATTGAGGTTATTCCAAAAATGATTATTTAAAATGACTGAGTTTCTTGAAACATTTAAGGGAAAAGCCAGAAGTATATCAAAAATAGATTGGTATTTGTTTTTTGCTGTAATTCCAATTCTTGGTGCTGGACTCGTTACGATGAATTCCTTTATGGGGAATAGTTCGTATTTTTTACATCAGCTAATTTGGATACTTGTAGCTTTCGTTGTTTTTTTTACCTTTTCTTTTTTTGATTTTCATTTTTTACGTCGTACTTCTGTTGTTGCAACATTATATTCTGTGGGCGTTTTGGCTTTGGTGGCCTTATTTATTGTGGGAAGCGTAAGTAAGGGGGCGCAAAGCTGGATAAATCTCGGGCTCTTTTCTATTCAACCTTCAGACCCAATGAAATTAGTATTAATAATTGTGCTTGCAAAATATTTTTCTAGAAGGCATGTAGAAATCGCACAAATTAAACATATCATCGTTTCTGGAGTTTATGCATTTATTGTTTTTGCTCTAGTGGCACTTCACCCGGATTTTGGCTCTGCACTGACTATTTTTGCAATTTGGTTTGGTATGGTAATGGTTTCTGGAATTTCAAAAAAACATTTATTACTTGTGGTTTTGGGTGGAGCTGTAATTTTTGCGGGGCTTTGGCAATTTGGATTAAGGCCATATCAAAAGGCTAGAATTATGAACTTCATTCATCCGCTTGCAGATATTCGTGGGAGTGGCTACAACGCTTATCAGGCGATGGTGACGGTTGGCTCTGGAGGTGTTTTGGGAAAAGGGCTTGGTTATGGAACACAATCTAGATTAAAATTTTTACCTGAATACGAAACAGATTTTATTTTTGCAGCTTTTGCGGAGGAGTGGGGAGTTGTTGGGGTGATTATTATTTTACTTCTTTTTGCAATAATTTTATTTGGAATAATGAAGCATGCTATGGGAGGTGAGAGTAATTTTGAAACTCTTTTTTGTGCGGGTCTTGCTATCTTTTTTGTCGCCCATTTGATAATAAATATTGGAATGAACATAGGGCTTTTGCCGGTGACAGGTATACCTGTTCCATTTATGAGCTATGGAGGTTCGCATCTCGTGACGGAGTTTGCGGGGCTTGGAATTATGATGGGCATGGCTCGCTACTCTAGGCCAGCACATAGGGATGTGATGAAGAATGAGTTTGTGGGGTACTAGAGTTAGGGGGAGGTCGGGCCTCCCGACTTCTGTCATTGGTGCTACATTTTCAGTTTAAAAATGGAAATCCAGCCTTATCTTTGTAATACCATCCCCAATTAACCTCTTTCCGTATGTCATTCCCGCGGAGGCGGGAATCCAGTCTTAAAATTCAGACTTGGATCCCCGGGATTACCCACAAGTATTTTTCTGGTGAAAAATCTTTTCGTCATACCTCAGCTCGTCAGCTTCTGGTCTTGCGTTCGGGTCCCTCCCCGAACTCACCGTCGTTGCTCCGTTCTTGCAGTCGGGTCCCATTCCGACTTCACTAGGATGACAGCGGGGAGGGAAAGGACTTAATTGGGGATGGTATTATTTATATCCATAAAAATAGAAGCCCTCTTGTTGGGTTTGGCGAATCGGTTGAGTTTTGTAAATACTTAAATGAAGGCCGGGCCTCGGCACCTTTTTATTTAATGGAGAAGCAAAGATAAGCACCCTCTGACCATGTAGTATAGGGAGGATTGCTATATTCTTGTGTGGGCCAATCTTTAAATACATCAGAAAGGAGTGCGTTATTAGTTTTACTTATGAGGATATTGTATGGAGAAGCTTTAATTTCACCAGCACACCTAGAATGAGTACTTGTATTACTGCCATTTGTTTTAATTATATATACAATACTGGTTGATGTATTCGGATTAGGAATTTCTGGCATTTTTCCAAGATAAGTAGGTACCAACAAACTGGTCAATAGAGGCCCCCCATAAGTAGAGGCTTCAGTATTATTAGAATATCTCACATAGGTATAATCACCTGTACCACCAGATGGTACAGAGTCTTCATAAGGATATTTTCCATCGTTACTATTTTTATATAATTCTAAAGCGGTAACTACTTGATTCATTTCCTGTCTAAATTTAGAAGCCTGCGCCTTCTCTCTTGCGGTTTGTAGGCTCGCTAAAACTACAGAAGACAAAAACCCAATGATAGAAATTACTACAAGAAGCTCGATGAGTGTAAACCCGGTAGTAGTTTTTCGAGTACGAAAATCACTACCGGGCAGGCCTTTTAGTAGTTTTGTAATAGAAAAAACACTACAGGGCAAGCTCTTTACTTTCTTACCCCTCCCGTTGTGCTTATTTATTTTAAAAAATTTCATATAAATATATTTGTTATTAGAGAATATAAAAAGCTAAGGCTGACATTGCGAAAAAGAAAATTGCGACTCCGATAAGTATAATATTACCGGTATTTTCACTTTTGGCGATACCTTTTTTCATAAGAAAACCCAACATACCTTTCTCTGGAATTATATCAGGTGAAAGTCTCCTTTTTGATATGCCATAGTCGTCTTTTTCAATTATTTCAAGTTCTGACATATTTATCCTACTAAGTTTTTATTAATAAAAAAGTTGTTAGTTGTTTTCATGAATTTCATAAATCTACTTACTTATAATCAGTTTAACATAATATTTAGTCCCTCAAAACAACTTTTTCGCATTATGCAACAATGTGAGGTTTTTTACTTACTTACCATTTTCAGCTTTTTCAACATTTTTTATTAAAATATGGCTATACATGCATAATGCCTTAATAAAAATTTTGAAGGATTAACTAGAATAACATCTTGTAACAAAAAATAAATGCGAGAACTACAAAAACGATCATAATGATATTTGCAGAAGATTCACTTTTTGCTATTCCTTTGTTTATAAGAAAGTTTGCAAATGCTGAATCTGTTTGGTTGTTTGTTGGGGGCATAGATTTATTTTAATTGATACTTAGTTATTATAACATGGTTTGATTAAAGGGATACAAGTGTGCAAAATGATACTTGTGGAAAAGAATTAAAATAAATAATTTTTAATTTTATAATTTTCATGTCCCAGTTTATTGCATTATCTGGGATAATTTTTAAATAATTATTAAATTTTTAATGAAAATCTCTGTTCACGGGCTAATTTATTGCTAAAGAAGATCATTTATTGTATTATATCCACAATGACAATTCTTAATAAAAGGGAGGCGCTGGTGCTATTTTTGGGTGATGTTATAGCTTTTTCACTTGCCTTATGGGTAACGCTTTTTGTGCGCTTGTGGACTTTCCCCAGCATAGCACTGCTTCAAAGTTTTATCCTGCCATTTTCTATTTTGTTTGTTGTTTGGGTTTTAGCATTTTTTATTGCTGGTCTTTATGAAAAACATACAAGTATTTTAAGGAATAAAATTCCTGGAATTATATTAAATGCACATATTGTAAATATGGTTATTGCATTTCTGTTTTTCTATTTTGTGCCAATTTTTGGTATTGCTCCAAAAACAACCCTAATAATTTACCTATTTGTATCCTTTGGTTTTGTTGTTATATGGAGACTTTATGGGATTTATTTCTTTGTCTCTGGAAAGAAAAATAAAGCTATTTTGGTTGGAGGTGGAAAGGAAATGCTCGAGTTGTTTGATGAGGTAAACAAAAACATAAGATATGATTTTCACTTTGTTTCTTTTGTTGATGTTGATAAGAGTGAGACTTTAGATTTTCAAAAGGAAATAGCTGATAAGGTAAAGATGGAATCCGTTGAAACAATTGTTATTGATATTAGACACAAAAAAGTGGAGCCTGTATTGGCCAATCTTTATAATCTTATTTTTTCAAATATAAACTTCTTGGAAATGAGTAAGGTTTATGAGGATATTTTTGATCGTATTCCACTTTCAACTTTGAAAGACGGTTGGTTTATTGAAAATATTTCAACTTTACCAAAGATTGTATATGATATTTTAAAAAGATTAATGGATATAACCATGGGTTTAATATTGGGTATTATTTCTCTTGTCGTTTATCCTCTGGTTTATGTTGGAATTAAATTTGAGGATGGAAAGGAACTATTTTCTGTGCAAGAAAGGGTGGGTGAGAATAATAAAATAGTAAAGATTTTAAAATTTAGAACAATGACTTTTGCCAATGATGGAGGGAAATGGAAGGAAGAAGGTCTTCAAAACAAGGTCACGAAATTTGGTGCGTTTCTAAGAAAAACTAGAATAGACGAACTCCCACAACTTTGGAATGTGATTCATGGGGATATATCTTTAATTGGGCCTAGACCAGAATTTTTTGATGCTGTGAATAAATATAATGAAGAAATACCGTATTACAATGTAAGACATTTGATAAAACCGGGACTTTCAGGGTGGGCTCAGATATATGGAGAGCATCCACACCATGAGGCGAATGTGTCGTTGACTAAAAATAAACTTTCGTATGATTTATATTATGTGAAAAATAGATCGTTTATGCTGGATATTAAAATTGGGCTCAGAACAGTTGCTCAGCTATTGTCGCAAAAAGGGAAATAAGTAAGTAGAAAGTATAAAGTTAAAAGTAAAAAGCAACGTCCGCATTTTTAGCTTCGCTAAAAATGCGGACGTTTTATCATGGATTTAATTCTAACTTTATACTTTAAACTTTCAACTTTATACTCAATTTGCCTTTGACTTGATCTGTTTTTTGCGTATAATTGGCTCCATGACAAAAATACGAATGGGGGCGCTACTCCTCTTAATTATTGGTACTTTTTTGGGTTATGCTATTTATGCATCGAGCAATGTTGCTGACTCATATTTTACAAGATTTCCGTTTCAATTAGGGCTCGATTTGAATGGAGGAACTCACCTTACCTACAAGGCAGATGTTTCTAAAATAAAAGGAAATGATGTGAATAGTGCAATGACATCACTACGCGATGTTATTGAAAGACGCGTTAACCTTTTTGGAGTAACTGAGCCAACTGTTCAAGTTGAGACAGGTGGAGCTCTTGGAGAAAAAGGCGCAGACTATCGTCTTGCTGTAGAGCTTCCTGGGGTTACTGATGTAAAAAGAGCAGTAGAACTTATTGGAATCACTCCTTCTCTTGAATTTCGATTAGCGACCGAAGCCTATAAAAAAGCAACAAGTACAGAAAATTTGAAACTTGATGAAGCTTTTGCGCCAACTGGGCTTGATGGAAAATATTTGCAAAGAGCAGTCGTGGAAATTGACCCAACAACAAGTCAACCAACAGTCGGTATTACTTTCAATACCGAAGGCAAGGCCCTGTTTGCAAAAATAACAAAGGAGAATATTGGGCAAGTGCTCGCTATATTTCTAGATGGACAGCCGATCACAACACCAGTTATTCGTTCAGAAATCACAGATGGTAAAGCTCAGATTTCTGGAAACTTCACCACGAAGGAGGCGCAGGAGCTTGTGCGAAATCTAAACTACGGAGCACTTCCTGTTCCTATTGAGCTTCTTTCAACACAAAGTGTTGGACCAACACTTGGAGCGAAGGTTTTGAAAGCCGGAATCTTTTCAGGATTAATCGCTTTCATTGTAATTTCATGCTTCTTAATTATTTGGTACAGATTGCCGGGTGTGGTTGCTGTTATTGCATTGGCGCTTTACACAATTCTCAACCTTGTTATCTTTAAACTTCTACATGTAACATTAACAGCCGCAGGTATTGCAGCATTTATTCTTTCTATTGGTATGGCTGTGGATGCGAACATTCTTATTTTTGAAAGAACAAAAGAAGAATTAAAGCGTGGTAAAAATCTTGAAAGTGCTATTCGAGAAGGCTTCCACAGAGCATGGTCCTCAATTCGAGATTCAAACTCTTCAAGTATTATTACAGCGGTTGTGCTTTATTACTTTGCTTCATCTTCAGTCGTGAAAGGTTTTGCCTTGATTTTCGGAATTGGTGTTTTGACAAGTATGTTCACTGCTATTACAGCGACACGAACTTTGCTTTTGGCACTTAATATGAAAGATAGCAAGATAAGTCGATTCTTGTTTAGCTCCGGCTTCCTTAAATAATTTTAAATTTCAAATTTTTAATTTTTAAATAATTTCTTAATGAATGAATTTTAAATTAAAACATTTGAACATTATTTATCCCAGATAATGCAATAAACTGGGACTTGAAAATTGGAAATTAAAAATTAAAAATTAAAAATTCTAAAAACATGTACATAGTTAAATACAGAAAAATATTTTACGCGATATCAGCTATCCTAATGATTGGTTCCATTACTGCTATCGCTGTCTGGGGGCTTAATCCTGGCATTGACTTTAAAGGTGGTGCAGCATTGGAGGTAGAATATACAAAAAATGTTCCAACTCAGGATGTTGTACAGGCCTCACTTGCGCCATTAAATCTAGAAGCTTCTGTTCGACCAATTGGAAATAATGGTTATCTTATTAAGACCCGTTCTATCACCGATACAGAGAGACAAGGTGTTGTCGACGTGCTTGCAAAAGAGGATGGTTTTGGAGTTAAACAATTTTCTTCAATCGGGCCTATTCTTGGTGCAGAAGCGGTACGAAAATCTTTTGTTTCAATCTTCTTAGTGCTTCTATGTATTGTTATTTTTGTTTCGTTTGCTTTCAGACATGTTTCAGAACCTGTGGCTTCTTGGAAATATGGTCTTATTACAGTTTTTGCACTTTCACATGATGTGCTTGTGCCGGCAGGTGTGTTCGCTTTTTTGGGACATTTTCAAGGTGTAGAAATTGATACGCTTTTCGTAACAGCTCTTCTTGTGGTTCTTGGTTTCTCTGTGCACGACACTATTGTGGTGTTTGATCGAGTGCGAGAAAATTTACGCCATTCAATAGACGCTAAAGATAAGAAATCATTTGAACATATTGTCGGGGAAAGTATTAATCAAACTTTTGTAAGATCAATTAACACTTCACTTACAACACTTTTGGCATTAGTTGTCTTGTTTATTTTCGGTGGGGAAGCAACAAGAATGTTTTCACTTGCACTGCTTGTTGGTATTACAGTTGGAACATATTCTTCAGTATTTTTAGGTTCACCACTTTTGGTGACAGTACAGAAGTATCAGGATAGGAAGAAAAAGTAGAAAGTATAAAGTTAAAAGTATAAAGACTGAGAGTAATTTATGTAAATACCACGCCGTAGGCGTGGTATTTGAATAACTTTATACTTTATACTTTCAACTTTATACTCCACACAAAAACTTGCGTTTTTGTGTGGCTGGTGGTATACTATGTGGGTAATAACAGAAGGCCCGAAGGGGCTCTTTTTAATAACAAAAAACACTATGGGACTAAATCAATATATAAAAGATACAAAAGGTGAAATGAAGCATGTGAGTTGGCCTACAAAAAAACAGGCTATTGCTTATACCATGCTTGTCATCTTGATTTCTGTGCTAGTTGCCTTTTTTCTAGGTCTTGCAGACTTTTCATTCTCAAAACTTTTGGGAAGTATTATTAATCGCTAAATTAAAGAACCATGGCTAAACAACAAGTAACAGGAGAAAAACATTGGTATGCCTTACATACTTATGCTGGTTATGAGAATGCTGTTGTGCGTAATTTAAAACAGCGTATTGAATCTCTTGGAATGGAGGATCGTATTTTTAATGTAATTGTTCCAACAGAGAAGAAAATTAAAATCAAAGGAAACAAAAGAATTGAAGAGGAAGAAAAAATCTACCCAGGTTATGTTCTTGTTGAAATGATTGTAACAGATGATTCATGGTATGCGGTTCGAAACACTCCTCGTGTTACAGGATTCGTTGGTGCGGGTACTGTGCCGGTTCCTTTAAATCCGAAAGAGGTAGAGGAATTATTCCGAAGAATGAATGCGGATACTCCTAAACATAAGATTGATCTATCTAAAGACGATTCAGTTATCATTGCCGATGGACCATTTAAGGATTTGGAAGGCAAGGTGGATGATGTTGATGAAAGTAGAGGGAAGGTAAGGGTGCTTGTTGCGATGTTTGGTCGCGAGACACCGGTGGAATTGGACTTCTTGCAAGTTAAGAGAATATAAGGAGCGATAGCGACTATATATTCCTTCATCCCGCCCTTCTTTACGTATTTAAGGGCGGGATTAAGAGAATCATAATGGGCAGTTTTACCATATCTACACCCCGCCCATAAATAAAAAAAGATGGGCGGGATGATGATTTTTATATTCGCTTTGCTCATTACAAATCTATCATGTATTATGTCTATGTATTAAAAACAGATGAAGGTCCTTATATTGGCTATTCAGCTAATTTAAAACATCGAATCGGCCAACATAAACGGGCTAGACAAAAAGCAGATTTAGTGTACTATGAAGCCTACCTCACCGAAGAACTAGCATGCGAGAGAGAGCTTCAACTCAAGCAATATGGCGGTTCGTGGAGACTGTTACGCAAGAGGCTTCTTTTATAATTATAAGACTTGGACTGGTTAACGAAAAAGGTTGTTACCCACGCCCATAAATACAAAAAGATGGGCGGGGCGATGTTTTTTATAGTCGCTTCGCTCGTTAAAAAACTATCGATGGCAGCAAAAAAAATAACAAAAAAATTAAAACTCGTCATTCCTGGAGGAAAGGCGAACCCAGCACCTCCAGTAGGACCAGCTCTTGGTCAGGCAGGTGTTAACATTGGTGAATTCGTAAAGCGATTCAACGATGCAACAGCTGAAATGATAGGAGATATCGTACCTGTAGAAATCACAGTTTACGAGGACCGATCTTTCGACTTTGTTCTAAAAACATCACCATCCTCAGCTCTTATTAAGAAAGCTCTTGGAATCACAAGTGGTTCAGGTGCGCCAAACACAAAGAAAGTTGGTAAGCTAACAAAAGCTCAGGTTCAAGAAATTGCTGAAAAGAAAATGGTAGACCTTAACGCCGCTTCACTTGAAGCAGCGATGAAGATTATTGAGGGAACCTGCCGAAGCATGGGTGTCGACGTGAAATAAGAAACGTCGACAGAGCTTTTGAGACAGAATTGAGTTCTGTAGAACAAAAATTATGTCCAAAAGGTGTACTGCTCCTGTAAGGAGTTGACGTGATTAAGTAAAAAGTAGAAAGTATAAAGTTGAAAGTTAGCAAAAACCGCCCGAAGGGCGGTTTTTGCTTTTGGACTAATCAGGATTTACTTTATAAACTTGATAACTTTATGAACTTTTAAACTACTCTATATTCTGCAAGAATCGTTCCACTCTCAGTAATCTCCTCGCTCACTAATTCTAAACTAATGTCCAAGTCCTCATTAAAAATTCCCATACCTTTTCCGAAAAGTTTTGGTTCAATTGTTAAATATATAGTTTCAACTAAACCAGATTTCATAAACATTGTATAAATTGTTGTGCCTCCACAGATTGCAACTTCAGTAAAACCCCGCTCCTCAAGTTTTTTAATTAAGTCGGCTGGTGTGTCTTTTGTATACTCTACAACACCCTCAATATTATCTTTGGATGCATCATCATCTGGAGAGTAAACAATATGTAAACGCTCAGGAAGTGGGGAGGGAAAAGTTTTGAAGGTGTTTAATCCCATCACCATCACACCTGCCCGCTTTGTAATTTCCACAAATCTTTTCTTGTCTTCACGGCTTGTCCAAGTGGCTTCATGACCACTATTTTTAGCTATAAATCCATCGGCTGTTTGCGCCACAATAATGAATGTTTTTATCATTCTGTCATTATAGCATTTTAAATATTTGGAGGTATAATTAGGCTATGACAGAATCTAATAATACACATGTTCGCCCTTCTTGGGACGAATATTTTATGAATATAGCAAAGACTATAGGAACAAGGGGGACTTGTGATCGTGGTAGGGTTGGTTGTGTTATTGCTAAGGATAAGAGGATTATTTCTGCTGGTTACGTTGGTTCTCCTTCTGGTGTAAAACATTGTGATGAAATTGGTCATGAAATGCATACCGTAGATTATGGTGATGGTGATGTTCATAAACATTGTGTAAGAACGGCTCATGCAGAGACGAATGCCATAATTCAAGCTGCTCGTTTTGGTATCAGCACTGAGGGATCAACTTTATATTGCATGATGGTGCCATGCTATGCTTGCGCAAAAAACATAATAAATGCTGGTGTCAAAAGAATTGTATGTGAAAAGGATTATCATGGAGGCAAAAGGTCAAAAGAAATTTTTGGAGAAGCTAATGTAGAATTGGTTTTATTATCAGAAGATTTAATGCAGTACCCAAATCAAAAATAAATTATATGTCTAAAATAATTATTGGGCTCGTTGGGCCAATCGCAAGTGGAAAGGGGGTAACAAAAAAATATTTAGAGATGAAGTATAGTGCAAAGCACTGCAAATTTTCTACACCACTTCGTGACGTTCTGATTCGGTTAAAAATTGATATTAGTCGAAATAACATGATAGATCTTTCAACAATATTGCGTGAAAGATATGGACAAGATTTGCTAGCAAAAGTTATTGCACACGATGCTGGTATGCTGGATTCAGATATTGTTGTTGTGGATGGTGTTCGGAGAATGGATGATATTGAACATCTTTCAAAGCTTCCAAATTTTAAACTTATTAAAATTGAAGCTGATCCAAAAATTCGCTACGAAAGAATGAAAAAACGAAACGAAAATATGGGGGATGCAGAAAAAACATTTGCTGAATTTATGGAGGATCATGAAAGAGAAACAGAAATAACTATTCCAGAGGTAATGGAAAATGCAAAGTATTCCTTAAATAATGATGGGGGTATGGAAGAATTGTATGTGCAGATCGATAAACTGGTTGAAAATTTTAAATAATCTTGAAAAGAAAACACCGGCTCATTTCTGAGTCGGTGATTTTGTTTTTATACGGACATCTCGGCTTTGATAGCATCATCTGGATTATAATCCTCGAGTTTGACGAGCTTGTAAATATCGTTTGGTTCGAGTAGTTTTTTTGTATCCAGATCTTCCAGGCTTTTTATGTCAGGATTAAGCCATAGCTTCGGAAGTGCTCTCGGAGTTCTTGTAAGCTGTTCTGCCACAGCCTCATAATGGTTGTGGTAAATATGTGCGTCACCAAGTGTGAGAATCAACTCATCAGCTTCAAGTCCAGTCATCTGAGCCACAATGTGAAGCATTAAAGCATACGATGCAATGTTGAAAGGAACTCCAAGGAACATGTCACATGAACGTTGAAACATATGAAGCGACAGTTTTCCGTTTGCTGGATAAAACTGGAAAATCATATGACATGGTGGAAGTGCCATTTGCTCAAGTTCCCCAGGGTTCCAAGCCGATACAATCAGTCGGCGATCGTTTGGATCATTTTTGATTCTATCGATTACTTCCTTGAGTTGATCAACAACTTTTCCATCTGGTCCTTGCCAATGTCTCCATTGTACGCCGTATACTCGACCGAGGTCACCTTCATACTTTGCCTTCGGCTTCCAATAATCAGCATTTGCATTTGGTTCCCAGATTTTACATCCAAGGCGCAGAAGTTCTTTGTTATCAGAGTAACCAGACATAAACCAGAATAGTTCTGCCGCCATTGAGCGAAAAGCAAGTTTTTTGGTGGTGGTGGCTGGGAAACCATCCTTCATTTTAAAACGCATTTGTTCTGTAAAGAGCCCTCGAGTAAAGCCGTTTCTCCCTTCACGGTCAACGCCTTCTTCTCTTATCTTTTTTAATACATCTAGATATTGTTTCATAGTATTTGTATTGTATCCGATTTGTATATTGCGCGCTAGTTCATGTTTTGTCAATTTGTGTTTTTTTGAGGGGGCGGTAAAATAAGACACATGAAAGATACCCAAATTGAAAAGCTTATAAAAGCCGAAAAAGAAAGGCAGAAAAAAGTTATTAATCTTATCGCTTCAGAAAACATTGTCTCACGCGATGTGCTAGAAGCTCTTGGTTCAGAACTTACGAATAAATATGCTGAAGGTTACCCTGGAAAAAGATATTATGGAGGAAATGAAGTTGTGGATAAAATTGAAAGCTTGGCACAAGAAAGAGCGTTAAAACTTTTTGATTTATCAAAAGAGAAGTGGGCTGTGAATGTTCAAGCTCTTTCTGGTTCGCCTGCAAACTTGGCTGTCTATACTGCTCTCGTACCAAAGGGAGGAAAGATTATGGGTATGTCACTTTCGCACGGAGGGCACTTAACTCATGGACATAAAGTTTCTGCTACTGGAAAATTTTGGGAACAGGTGGCATATGGTGTAAATGAAAAAACAGAAAACATTGATTATGATGAATTAAAAAAGATAGCGAAGAAAGAAAAACCAAATATTATTGTTTGTGGCTTTACAGCATATCCAAGTGTAGTGGATTTTAAAAAGTTTAGAGATATAGCGAATTCTTGTGATGCTATTTTAATGACAGACATGTCTCACTTTGCTGGGCTTGTGGCAGGGAAGCAATATCCTAGTCCTTTTGAATATGCTGATGTTGTAACAACAACAGTTCATAAAACTCTGCGAGGTCCACGAAGTGCATTAATCTTTTCAAGAATTGATAAGAAAGTAAAAGATAAAAAAGGAAAAGAACAAACATTTCCAGAGCTTATTGATAAAGCAGTTTTCCCAGGTCTTCAAGGTGGTCCGCATATGAACCAGGTTGCCGCTGTGGCTGTGGCGCTCAAAGAGGCTTCAACACCAGAGTTTAAAAAGTATGCTTTGCAGGTAAAAAAGAATGCAAAAGCTCTTGCGGGAGAACTTAAACAATTGGGCTGGCACATAGTCTCAGGAGGCACAGAGAGCCATTTGGTGCTTGTGGATGTGTGGATGGGAGGAAAGGGTATTTCTGGTACAGATGCTAGTGATAGGCTTGAAAAGGCGGGAATTATTGTAAACAAAAATACTATCCCAGGAGAGACAAGAAGCGCTTTTGATCCATCAGGAATTCGCCTTGGTTCAGCTGCTGAAACTACGAGAGGAAAGGTTGAAAAGGATTTTGTGGAAATTGCACGCAAGATAGACAAAATATTAAAGAAGAAGTAATCTATTGTTCAGAACAGTAAATAAAATTATGAAAAAAGGAAAATTTATAGTAATTGAAGGTGGGGATGGAGCTGGAAAGTCTACACAGATAAGAATGCTGAAAGATTATTTTGGCGATCTTATTGTTACCACCAGAGAACCTGGGGGAACAGAATATGCTGAGGCGATTAGGAATTTAGCCCTGAAACATCCTTTAGCTGGTGAGGCAGATGGAAAGACCCAGTTTATGCTTATGTGGGGCTCGCGGGCCGAACATATGAATCACTTAGTTATTCCTTCCCTAAATAGTGGAAAGTTTGTGATTAGTGATCGCTTTGATTCCTCTACCTTTGCTTATAATATTTTTGCTCAAGAAGAGAATGATGCCGTTGATTTTTTCTGGAAAACAAGAGAATTCATCTTGGGTGAAAATTTGCCAGACCTATATATTTATTTGAATGTTAGTCCAGAGGTAAGTCGGTCTCGAATGTCTGGAAGAGATGAGAAAAATCATTTTGACGATAGGGATAAAACTTTCCATGAAAAAGTCAAAACTGGATTTTTCAAATTTTTCGAAAAAGCCCCTCATGTGATAATTGATGCCGACGGTACACCAGAGGAGGTGTTTGAATTAATAAAATCCGAAATCCAAAAACATCTCTAACGAGATGTTTTTTCTTTTGAAAAAAATAAAAAAACCGCAACAACTCTGCTGAGTGTTGCGGGTGATAAAAGCTATAAGGTGAGTTTGTCTGCTTTTTTGATATAGCGGGCTAGCTCATCTTTGTAGAGTTCGAGCTGACGTTCAAGCTGGATCACACCCTTCCTCAAATCCATCTTTTGCTTACGGATGTAAGCTTCTACCTCCTCTTTATTTGCAAGACGCATTTCAGTTAGAGATGACGGATCACCAACAGGAGGTCTGTGTATGGCTAATACAGATTCCTTGAAATCATCGAGTGATAGCACGGTGAATTCATTTTTTGTCGTACTGACATTTGTGACAATTGCTGGACAGTTCCAGCTGTTGACCAATCTATCTGCTTTCCACCAAATTAGGAGGCCTTTTTTGAGTTCTTTTGCTTCAAGTTTTTTCATTTTTTTAAACCTTTCCGTCAGGTACATTACATTCTATTTTATATTTTGTCAAATATTTATATTTTGAATATTGAAATAAATTGCCTCACAATAACTAGACGACCGTCTTGTTATTGTGGAGAGGTGAGGTGTGGTCGGGCATGTTTTTGTGATAAAATTACAAGTATTCATCCCGTTAGAGATTTACCATAGGCATAGTTTGAAGCCTCGGGATGATTCAATGTAATGTAAATATTGTTTGTAAATAGATTATTAAGTAAATTTCTAACGGGATGAAAATCAAAATTAAAAAATTAAATGAGAATGCAAAATTGCCAACATATGCGCATCCGGGGGACGTGGGCATGGATATGTATTCGCTTGAAGACTATGAACTAGAAGTTGGGGAAAGAAGAATATTTCCTGTTGGTTTTGCACTTGAATTTGAAACAGGCTATGCTGCTATTGTGAAAGATAAAAGTAGTTTGCCGATGAAATATGGAATACATACAATGGGTGGAGTTTTTGATGCTGGATATCGAGGTGAATATAATGTGAATTTAATTAATCTAGGAAATGAAAATTATAAAATTTCTAAAGGAGATAAAATTGCTCAACTTGTAATTTACCCAGTCGTAATTGCCGATTTGGAAGAGGTGAGTGAACTCTCTGATTCAGCTCGAGGTGGGGGAAATTTTGGCTCCACAGGAAAGTGACGTAAAACAACGAACATAGTGACTATGTTTTCCGTCATCCCGCCCATCTTTTTGTATTTATGGGCGGGATAATGTTTGATAAAAAAATACATAGAAGAAAGTCCTAAATATTTTTCTTCTGAAAAATTTTTTGACCACACCTCACGCCGTCGCGCTCCGGCCTTGCACTTAGGTACTCACCTGAGCTCACTATAGCGTTTTTTCTATGTATTGACATATGTAAAAAAAGATGTAATCTATTTTCAGATTGTTCGCCAGTCTCCTTACCCCCAAATACGAACATCAGGAAAGTTTACTGATAATGATTCGA